>NZ_JBAVFI010000434.1:0-1722 GCF_049588175.1 Mesobacillus sp. | reverse complement strand
ATTCAAGGGATAACCGGTTGAAATCGTCAGCTTTTTCAATATTGCATACATGGCCGCATTGGTTAAGGATAATTATTTCGGAGTGTTCATCCCCGTGCAGGTCAGCTTTTAACTCGTTCACAAACATATGGTCTTCAGCACCTGATATATAAAGTTTAGGAATCCTTACACTTTGGACATTGGTATAGATTGTTTCAACTTCAGCTACGAGTTGATACCATCCAAGGAAATTGTTCCGCAGCATTTTTTGTGCTTCATGGATGAAGAATCGTCTGGAGTGCTTATGGTTATCTTTTGGCATGAGAATCAGTGCCAGGATGCGATACAACCACATAAATGGAATCGCTCCTTTTATCAGTCCTGCTATTTTTAAAAGAAATTTTGCCATCCTGTTCAAGCTGGTTATTGCTCCTCCTAATACAGCAGACCTCACTCGGCCCGGTTCTGTTTTGAGTAATTGATGGAGGATGATAGACCCTAGTGAAATGCCGACAAAGTGTGCTTTGTGAATCGCGAGCTTGTCCAGCGTTTTTGCAATCTCTTTAACGATTAAATCAAAAGAGAACCTTTCTTTATAGGAATCGATGTCAGGTGAATCCCCATGGCCTGGTAAATGAATGGCCAGGACATTAAAGTGTTTTGAATAGGCCTTTATTTGTTTGTAAAAGATTTTAGAGTTGCCGCCGATCCCGTGCAGCAATACCACGTACTCCGAGCCATGCCCCTTATATAACTTGTAATCTAGCATTAAAATCTCCTTAAGTCGGTCTTGTTGATAACCTCATGATACCCTTGGTGCGGAGTCTAGTAAACCCTTACAATAAGATAGTTCCATAATATGCGACAGGCACCTTCCGAAAAGAGGAGGGTGCCTGTGCTATTAGTATGCAAAAATTGTAAAATGCTTCAGGACTGGTTGCAAAAATCAATCAGAAGAACCGTCCCCATGCTCATTTTTTCTTTGATGCTTTGTCGAGCTTGATTACGACTGTTGTTAATGGATCTAGTGTTAGTGTGTCTTTTGTCAGCTTGAAGCCTGATTTTTTGGATACTGGTGTTTTCCCTGCTTCGTCGTTGTCTACTAGGACTTTTCCTTTGGAGAGGTCTAGATCGCCTAGTGTCAACGTACGAGTTTTCGTGTCTGCATTTACGAATACGTAGTAGGTTCCGGTTTTGTCGGTTGATACGTTTTCGTAGGCAATGACCAGGTCAGTATCCTTAATTTCAGGGAAGTCTAGCAAATTAACGTTTTGATCCACTAGTTCCTTTTCGCCTAAACGGAAGGCATTGGTTGATTTTCTTAGTTCAATCAAACCCTTTGTATAGGCGCGTGTTGTTGTGTTAACTGAGTATTCCTTTTTATTTGTAGCTTTTTGCCAGTCGAACATATTGATGGCGTCAGATGAGTCATAAGAGTCGTGAATGAAATATCCAAATGGATTTCCTTGCTCGTCTTTAAACTCAGTGTACTTCTGCTCAGGTACCCCTTCACCTAACCATTGCTTCGTTCTGCCGTATTCCTGGGCTGAGTGAAGGAAAGCAGTTCCCTGTGATGTTAAAATAATCGAGTTTCCAATTCGGATGCGCTTGTGAATTTCTAACTCGTTTTCAGGTACTGATGGATCCTTTTTGATGGATTGTGCAATAACATCATGAAGTGGCAGGTTGTCGTGCGCCGCGATGTACTGAACCATGTCGCCTGGATCGTCGTCAGCTGTATTT
>NZ_JBAVFI010000433.1:0-4665 GCF_049588175.1 Mesobacillus sp. | reverse complement strand
GGTGCTGCCGTTTTTACTATATTCGACTATATCGTCTCCAAAAAAGGAGCTTCGCATCGAAAAAGATCTGGAACTCAGGCTGCTGAGAGTGCGGGAATCGCCTTATTCATCGGTACCATCATCGATGCCGTTCCAGAGTCGATCATGATCGGCGCAAGTCTTCTTGAGCAAGAAACGGTGAGTTTCCTCCTCGTAGTCGCTATTTTTATCAGTAATATTCCGGAGGGTCTTTCCAGTACTGCGGGGATGAAGAAAAACGGCTATTCCAAGACAAAAATTACTGTAATGTGGTTATCGGTACTGGCCATTTCTACATTTGCCTCATGGGCAGGATTCTTTTTCCTTGATGGTGCATCAGATGGCCTCATGGCCGGGATATCAGCCTTCGCCGGCGGAGGAATCATCGCCATGATTGCTTCAACGATGATGCCGGAAGCCTTCGAAGAAAGCGGACCAATAACAGGTCTAATTACAGCCCTCGGACTGTTGGCGTCCATCATCCTTAATCACTATGCATAGAAAGTGCAAGCGCCTTGGTAAGAAAAATGGGGACGGATCTCACGTTTCAATTAAAACGCGAGAACCGTCCCCATGTTCATATTAGTTAGACATAATCTCTTCCATTTCATTAAATTCTTCTCGTACGGCTTTTCCTGGCTTATTTGTCATAAGACTTACTACCACCACGGCAATAAGGCTCAGGAAGAATCCAGGAATCATTTCATACATGAAGCCTTTCAATGCTGGAACGCTGATCCAAACCATGACTGTGGCTGCACCAACGATAATGCCGGCTAATGCACCCCAGCGGTTCATTCGCTTCCAGTAAAGACTTAACAGGATGACTGGACCAAATGCAGATCCGAATCCTGCCCACGCATTCCCTACTAGGGAAAGAATGGAATCCTTTGGCGTATACGAAAGTCCGATACCAACTAACGCAACAAGTAAAACGGACATTCTGCCAACAAACACTAATTCCTTATCCGATGCTTCCCGGCGTAAGAACGCTTTGTAAAAGTCCTCCGTCAACGCACTGGATGTTACAAGCAATTGCGAAGAAATCGTACTCATGATCGCAGCAAGAATTGCCGCAAGCAGAAAACCAGTGATATAAGGATGGAAAAGGATATTTGAAAACAAGATGAAAATCGTTTCTGGATTTTCAAGTGTGACGTTGTTCTTTGAAACATAGGCAATACCTACAAGTCCTACAGCTAATGCACCGATAATCGAAATGATCATCCAGCCCATCGCGATTCTGCGTGCAGGCTTTAGCTCTTCGACAGAGTTAATTGCCATAAAGCGGACGATAATATGCGGCTGTCCAAAATAACCTAAGCCCCATGCTAAAAAGGACATAATGCCAATCACGGATGTTCCTTTAAAGATATTCATTAATGTTGGATCAATCTTTTGAACACTATCCATTACATTTGCTGTACCACCAAGATCGGTAAAGGCCACGACCGGTACAAGGATAAGTGCAACAAACATAATCAAGCCTTGTACAAAGTCCGTCAAACTTACCGCAAGGAATCCTCCGAACAGCGTATAAACAATGACAACACCCGCTGTTACGAATAAACCAATTCGATAATCGAGCCCGAATGCTGATTCAAATAAAGTACCACCAGACACTAGACCAGCTGATGTGTACAGTGTGAAAAAAACGATAATAACAATGGCTGAAACGGATCGAAGAATCTTTGTATGATCCGAAAAGCGGTTTTCAAGAAAATCGGGGATGGTAATTGAATCATTTGCTAATTCTGTATAAGCTCGCAGTCTTGGAGCAAGAATGAGGTAGTTTAAATAGGCACCAATCGATAATCCGATTGCCAGCCAGGCACTTGAAAGTCCAGTCGTATACATGGCGCCTGGCAATCCCATCAGCATCCAGCCGCTCATATCAGACGCACCTGCAGAAAGAGCTGTTACAGATGGCCCCAGTCCACGGCCTCCCAGCATATAATCATTCAGGTTAGATGTCTTCCGATATGCATAAAACCCAATTAATAACATCGCTATAAAATAAATACCCAAAGAAATAAATACTTCAAAATTCACCAAATCTCTCCTCTTCGTTTTCCCTAAACGAAATAATTAACATAGTGGTTGTTATAAACAGGCATCTTAAAAAAGCCGAACCACGAAAAAATTCTTATGTTAATTATGCCGTCCAAGTTTATTTGCCCCCTCAAAGGGGCTACGGTTACTTAACCTAACAAAGAATCCATATCGTTTCAAGGAAAGTCCCGTAAATCAGGGAAAGAGCAAAAACGCTGCAGCTACCAAGCTTTTAGGAATGAAGGCGGTTTCAAAATTAATTGAAGTAATTATATTAGGAATGTTCAGAAATTACAAAAGAGGTGATTTTGGGCTTCTTATCAGATTTTCTAAACCTGCTGAAAATGAAAAGAACTCAGACCTTTTCGGCACTGAGTCCTTTCATCTTTTATATTTAGTCGATCTATGGTTCGTTACTAGCCGTGCACCTTAAAATTCTTTTAAGATTAGTCCTAAGGTCTGGTCCGGCGAACCTCTCAGCAGATGAAAAAATTCTTAATGATAGAGGTGAGATTGATTGTTTTTTCTTCTAGAAATAATGACTTAAATAATATATTGTATACCTAAAACAATGAAAGCCCTACCTCTCTTTCATCCTTACGGCTCCTTGTCCGTGCCAGTGTGAATCAGGATTGCAAAAATTAAGTGACTATTTTATCGAGTAATTTGATGAAACTTCAAACGTTCGTAAAGGAAATTTAAATAATATAGATTGTAGAAATAACAAAAGAGGTAAATGTGCTAATGGTGAGTTGGAGAAGTTGAATGTCTTGAAAAGATTTACTTTTAATAGCAAACATATCATCAGAAAATTCAGTATATTTCTGACATGTTATACTTTATCTTAAAGAAACCTTAACAAAAACTTTTTATTTGATTTTCAGTGATTCCTTTAATTAATCCCAGTTCACTAATCAAAAATTCATGTGCGTTATCTAACATTTTTTTTTCGCTTGTATTAAGTGCTTTTTCTTTCTTCATACGCATTAAATCACGTACAACTTCAGTACATTCTTGTATTTTACCCGTTTTTATTTTGTCCGTGTTCACTTTATACCTTTGTTTCCACGGCAGTAATCCATCTGATTCTCCATGATGAAAAATGTTTATGATGTGTTTTAATGCAATTATGTCAGTAACAGGGCGTATATTTAAACTCAATATTTTCCCCGTAGGAATCATGACTTGCATATTACCGATTAACATTTTTATAACATAATACTGTTGTTTTTCCCCTGAGATTTCCTTTTCTTCTATGGCTTTAATTATACCTACTCCGTGCATTGGATAAACAATGTTATCGTCAATTTGAAACAAATAATCCACCTCCATATATGGTAACCTTCTTAACCTTAACATATATATGATTTTTTATCAAATTTTTAATAATATCATAAATTTATTTTCAGTGTCAACTACTTTTTCTTCAGAAATCAAAAAAAGCTAAAACAATAGGAATGGTGTTGGATTACCTATAAAAGGAAGGTTATTTTTCCCCGCGTATATTATGAAATCTCAACTAACCTTAATATTTTTATTCTATATAAAACCTACCTGCGCAAATAACACCAAAAGCGACTGCCTTGTTCAGCAATCGCCCCCTTTTGTTCAAGAAGAAACTTTACCTAGCCCTTAAACCAGACTAAAACTGCTTCCCTTGCTCTCTTTAAATCCGCGTTTCATTCTAATCAATCCTTCCTTTTGAAAAATTAATCCTGGATGCAACGCAAAAAACAGTCGTCTATAAATAGAATACTGTTCATGACAGTATTGGATTCAGAGCCGTATATCCAGAACATAATTGAATAAACCAATGATAAAAAACATTCATTATACAAGATACAAGCAGTATTGCGTTTTTGACATCCTTCCTTTAATTTGCAATTTTTTCAGTATCCTGTTATGATAAAAAAGAATTATTTTTGTTCGGTGTAAAGGGATAGTATGAATATGGACTTTTCTTCTTGAGAATCACTTTGGGCAAGGATAGTAATACATTGTGTTTTAACGCACTAGGAGGCAACAAAAATGGAACAAGGTACAGTAAAATGGTTTAACGCAGAAAAAGGCTTCGGATTCATCGAACGCGAAGGTGGAGACGACGTATTCGTACATTTCTCTGCTATCCAATCTGAAGGATTCAAATCTTTAGACGAAGGCCAAAAAGTTACTTTTGGCGTTGAGCAAGGTCAACGTGGACCACAAGCTACTAACGTTCAAAAAGCTTAATCTTATATCGATGACATAAACAAGCTCTTATTAAAGAGCTTGTTTTTTTATATTCTCTTTTTTTTACTCATAAAAAAACCCTACTCTTTGTCCGAGTAGGGAGATGGAGCCGGTAATATAAAAAGATTTAAAGCTTTAAAGGTTTGTTTACAGTATAACATACTGTATTAACAATATGGGGAATGTATATGGATTATTTCTTTACGCTTACCTGACTGCTAGTGAAACATGAAAAAGGCTGCAGAAGTTTTAAGGTAAAACCTGATAAAAACCTCTCATTGCATACCTACCAAATGGATAACCAAGCGAAAGTAACACTTGAAAGACTGGTATGGACATAAACATAATTGCAACAATTATTGATGA
>NZ_JBAVFI010000432.1:0-4411 GCF_049588175.1 Mesobacillus sp. | reverse complement strand
CAGCACGTTGTCGCCAATATGTTCGTGATTCCCGCAGCCATATTCTCGGGCTACTACAGCTGGCAGGATTTCATTGGGAACTTCATTCCTGTATTTATCGGGAATGCGATTGGCGGCAGTGTGTTTGTCTCGTTGATTTACTGGATTGCTTACCGGGGAACGATGGAGCAAGGCACCAGCAAAGAAGTAACAAGGAGACAAGGCAGCGGTAAAGCAGGTTTGAGAAGACAGGGCATAAGTAAAGTAGGAATGAGGAGGCATGGGAATGAGTGACACTCGTTTTACAGTTAATATCAATGGCAAGGAATATCAAGCTGTCGAAGGACAGAAGGTTCTTGAGGTAGCAAGAGCAGAGGATGTTTTTATCCCCGGGGTTTGCTATCATCCCGATCTTGGAACTATCCAGACATGTGATACCTGTTATGTCATGGTTGATGGACAATTGGCAAGGTCATGTACGTTAAAGGCAGAGCCTGGCATGAAGATTGATACCATGTCCGAACAGGTAAAGTCTGCACAATATGAGGCCATGTCGCGAATCCTGAAGAACCATGAGCTATATTGTACAGTTTGTGACAATAACAATGGTAATTGCACAATTCATAATACGGTTGAAGATATGGGGCTTGCCCATCAGAAGTATCCATTCGAGGCTAAGCCTTATCCAGCAGATAATTCTCATCCATTTTACCGTTATGAGCCTGATCAATGTATTTTGTGCGGCCGCTGTGTAGAGGCATGCCAGGATTTGCAGGTAAATGAAACACTGACCATTGACTGGAGCCGTGAAGTGCCCCGTGTTATCTGGGACAATGATGTGCCAATCGATCAATCTTCTTGTGTTTCGTGCGGCCATTGCGTAAATGTCTGTCCGTGTAATGCTTTAATGGAAAAATCAATGCTAGGAAACGCCGGGTTCCTTACTGGAATTGCTCCTAACATCCTCGCTCCAATGATTGATATGACAAAGGAAGTGGAACCAGGCTACCGCGAAATTTTTGCCGTATCTGAAGTGGAAGCAGCGATGAGAAAGGCACGGATCAAACGGACAAAGACCGTATGTACATATTGCGGTGTCGGCTGCAGCTTTGAGGTATGGACGAAGGATCGAGAAATCCTGAAAATCCAGACTAAGACCGAAGCACCGGTGAACGGCATTTCAACCTGTGTAAAAGGAAAATGGGGCTGGGATTTCGTTAATAGCGAAGAACGTCTGACGAAGCCGCTGATCCGTAAAGGCGATGAATTTGTCGAGGCAACCTGGGACGAAGCACTTTCGTTGATCGCAGAAAAATTGTCTGGCATAAAAGAAGAATTTGGTCCTGACTCGATTGGCTATATTGCATCGTCAAAATGCTCAAATGAGGAGAATTTCTTATTTCAGAAGTTTGCGCGCGGAATTATGGGCACAAACAATGTAGATAACTGCTCACGATACTGCCAGTCACCAGCTACAACCGGATTAATGAGGACGGTTGGACTTGGCGGGGATTCTGGAACGATGGACGATATTATCGCATCAGAGCTTGTCATCGTTGTTGGTGCGAATCCAGCTGAGTCCCATCCGGTGCTGGCAACACGTATCAAGCGTTCACATAAGCTTTTTGGACAAAAGCTGATTGTGGTTGACCTTCGGGAAAACGAACTTGCTCAACGCGCGGATCTGCATCTTCATCCTAAGCCGGGTACAGATATTATCATGCTTAACGCGATTGCAAAATACTTTTTTGACCAGGGCTGGGAAGATGCGAAATTCCTTGCAGAACGTGTAAATGGTGTTGAGGAATTCAGAGCTTCGTTGGAAAAATTCACACTGGAATATGCTGTGGAAAAAACAGGACTCAGCATGAAGGAGCTGCTCCGACTTGCAGAAATGATCAAGGAAGCGAAATCGGTCTGCATGCTGTGGGCAATGGGTGTTACCCAGCATATGGGCGCATCTGATACAAGCACAGCCATTTCAAACCTGCTTTTGGTTACTGGGAATTACGGTCGACCAGGTACAGGTGCTTATCCATTACGCGGTCATAACAATGTTCAGGGAGCATGCGACTTCGGAACTCTGCCGCCATGGATGCCTGGCTATGAACCTGTACAGGATGAGGCTGTCAGGGCAAAGTATGAAAAAGCATGGGGCGTGAAGCTTCCGGAGAATCCTGGCTATGACAATCACCATATGGTTGAAGCTGTCAATAAAGGCAAGCTTAAAGCCCTTTACCTGTTTGGGGAAGACATGGCCATTGTCGATGCCAACTCAAACTATGTTGATTCGACTTTTGAAAAATTGGATTTCTTTGTTGTCCAGGATATCTTCTTCAGTAAAACCGCTCAATTTGCGGATGTGATTTTACCGGCAGCGCCTAGCCTTGAGAAGGACGGGACCTTTACGAATACAGAAAGGCGGATCCAGAGGTTTTACAAGGTGTTCGAACCGATGGGTGATTCCAAACCAGACTGGTTGATTTTCCAGGAGCTTGCGAATCGTATGGGAGCAAACTGGAATTATCAGCATCCATCTGAAATTATGGACGAAGCTGCCAAGCTTGCGACAATGTTTGCTGGAGTAAGCTATGAACGCCTGGAAGAATGGGAATCGCTTGTATGGCCTGTAAAAGCGGATGGAACGGATACTCCTCTGCTATATAAAGATAAGTTCGGATTCCCGGATGGAAAAGCGAGGCTGTTCCCAGTAGAATGGACGATTCCGTTTGATCCAGGAGGAGAATTTGACTTGCATTTGAACAACGGCCGCCTGCTTGAGCATTTCCATGAAGGCAATATGACACATGAGACGGAAGGGCTAATGCATAAGGTGCCTGATGTGTGGCTGGAAATCTCTCCAGAGCTTGCGGCTGAACGGAATCTTGAAGACGGTGCACTTGTTGGATTGACTTCCCCATACGGTCATGTGGAAGTTCGCGTTATTGTGACTGACAGGGTGAAGGGCAAGGAATTGTACTTGCCGATGAACTCTTCTGAGGATAATGAGGCAGTCAATAGACTGACTAGCAGCTATCACGATATTGTTACCCATACACCGGCATATAAGGAAATGAGCGTAAAAATGGAAGTGCTTGAAACGACGGGCGAACCACCGCTTCCTAAGCATAATCACCGATTTGGGAACAGGATTCCACAAATCAGCGTGAAGGTCGAAGAAAAGTGGCTGCGCTCAGATTATATCCCAATTTCCGAAATCGACGATTTGAAGGAGGGGCATTATGGCGAAACCGATCAGGCAAATTAGCAGGGGGGTTCCTAACCCGATAGAAGAGCAGGACAAGGCCATTGATGAAATCCTTAAAGCGCTCGCTGACAACAAGGAAGCTGTCCTTTCCTTCATTGAACTGACAAAAGAGCTTCATGAAGTAAATGTTTTCGAGACAGCTGGGTCCTTGCTGAAGCAGCGGAATGACGTAGGCGTGATTGCGATGCAGCAGGTCAACCAGCCTGCCGTCCATAATATTATTAAAAGTGGATTTGGCTTATTCAAGTTCCTCGGATCTTTGCAGCCTTCCCAGCTAGAAACACTTTTGCAGGGAGTGACGCTTGGGCTGAAAAGGATGTCCAGTACAGGCGAAAAGGGAAAGAAACAAAGTATCTGGAAAATGAGAATCAGGCTTCGCAGTCCTGAAATACGGGCTGCAATGACGACAATGGTTGATTTCCTGGAGGGAATGGGTGAAGCCTTCCTTAAGAATAGGGAAGACCATAAGTGAGGATGGTGCAGCGAATGAAGGAACAAGTGTATCACATTGATAATCTTGATACGAAGGAAGACGCTGATAAAATCACCAAAGCATTGCTCCACGTCTGGGGGATATCACAAGCCGAAGCAAGTGCGCAACATAAGACGGTTTCCATCAAGTACGATGAGCGGATGGCGTCATCCGAAGATTTTGAACAGGTTGTAAAGGAAGAAGGTTTCAATTTAATAAGTGACTGACGAGGTGATGTTATGAGACTATGTGAGGTTTGCGGAACAAAAGAGGATTTTGAAGACAAGAATGAAGAGATGATTCAAGCAGTCACACTCCATGTTTGTGAAAACTGCCGGGAAGATCGGAAGGTTCATTCATTGCCTGATTGGGCGTTTTAAAAGTTCTAGCTGAGATTAAATTACTGCTTGCCGATCAGATTGGCAACACTATATCTAAATGTCTACTCTCACTACAAAGAAGTCTTCCTTAAATGAAGACAATCCCTAAAAAGAGGATCCAAATCAAATGCAATCCAGGCTCATGCCTGGATTTTTTTTTGCGTGAAAAAGGGAATATACGTGATTATAAAGAAATAATTAACTCATAAATCATTTAATGAAGAGGAGCTTTATAATTGGAATTTTATAAAAGCAATAAAGAAATGATCTCAATTGAAATGGAAATTATGAATTCACATCCGGATTATAACC
>NZ_JBAVFI010000431.1:0-1882 GCF_049588175.1 Mesobacillus sp. | reverse complement strand
CTAAAAACACTGCAATTTTTTATACTCGGCGCAACGACGGGTACATTCACAACAGTTTTATTAATAAATGCTATAACAGCTGGTACTGTCACGACTGTTCTATTAATAATCGCTGTAACATCTGGTACATTCACTACGATTTTATGAATAATCGCTACGAAAACCACAATAATCGCTACGAAATTCACCACAATCACTACGATTTTTAAAATAATCGCTACGAAATTCTGGATAATCACTACTTTTACCATAATGTGGATATTTCTGCTATAACCGAAACTCAACCACAACCATATGTCCGGCATCTGGATCACGATTCATTTTGAACTCATACTGAAAATCAGAAATCAGCATAATAAGAGGAAATATAAAAAATTTGTAAACTTACTTAGAATGGGTTGAACATATAAGTAAATCATTATATGATGATGTGAGAATCAGAGGGACGTACCTACTGCTTCCGAGAATCCTTTATTAATTCATGGAAGCATTAGATACGTCCCCATGCTTCATGGGGGTGTAGATGAATTGAGTAAACAAAGTATTGATATGGATCAGGCTGCTTCAATCCTTAAGCTGCTTGGAGATAAGACGCGGTTAACGATGATGAGAATCCTGGCTGACCATGATTGTTGTGTGTGTGAGTTTGTTGCGATCTTTGAGGCAAGCCAGCCGGCCATCAGCCAGCATATCAGAAAGCTGAAGGATGCTGGATTGGTAAAAGAAAGCAGAAGAGGGCAGTGGATTTTTTATTCGCTGAACCAGCAGTTTGAGCATTTCGAGTTTGTTCAATTGCTTCTGAATGCACTGCCAAGCCAGGAAGAAAAATTAACAGAACTTGAACGGCAGGGTAAGAGAATTTCATGTGAGTAAAGGTCTCAAGAAACAAATCTTGTCGATTGAATGGATTACGGAGGTGTTTGGATTTGTCATTAGCAATTATTGCTTCACTGATTTTTCTTGTGACGCTGACCCTTGTCATTTGGCAGCCTAAGGGGCTTGGCATTGGCTGGTCGGCAACAGGTGGGGCGCTTTTAGCATTATTATTTGGTGTTGTTTCTATACATGATGTCGTCGATGTAACCGGCATCGTCTGGAATGCGACGCTGACGTTTATTGCACTCATTATTATTTCCCTCATTTTGGATGAGATTGGTTTCTTCGAGTGGTCGGCCTTGCATATGGCAAGGGCCGCTAAAGGAAACGGAGTAAGGATGTTTATTTATGTCACCTTGCTTGGTGCAGGGGTTGCAGCTTTGTTCGCCAATGATGGCGCTGCGTTAATTTTAACGCCGATTGTCTTGGCAATGGTACGGAATCTGAAGTTTGAAGAGAAAATGGTCTTTCCATTTATCATGGCGAGTGGATTCATTGCCGATACGACTTCACTGCCGCTGATTGTCAGCAACCTGGTGAATATCGTGTCCGCTGACTACTTTAATATTGGGTTTGTCGAGTATGCTTCAAGAATGATTGTGCCGAACCTATTCTCGTTGGCAGCAAGTATCCTTGTTTTGTATTTATTTTTCCGTAAAAGCATCCCGGAAAATTATGAGCTGTCGGATTTAAAAAAGCCAGCAGAAGCGATTAAGGATTTGAGGATGTTCCGCTTATCATGGCTGGTTCTCGGAATCTTGCTTCTAGGGTACTTTACAAGTGAATTCATCAATATCCCGGTTTCATTCATAGCCGTTGCTGTTGCGATTTTCTTCTTGATTATGGCCAGAAGGAGTCCTGCTGTCCACACATCTAAGGTTGTAAAAGGAGCGCCATGGGCGATTGTGTTCTTCTCAATTGGAATGTATGTAGTCGTGTATGGACTTCGCAACGCTGGGCTGACAAAATTGCTTGCTGAAGTTATTCAGTCGGCGGCTGACCAGGG
>NZ_JBAVFI010000430.1:0-4816 GCF_049588175.1 Mesobacillus sp. | reverse complement strand
TCATTCATATACTCCTGCCGCTTGGATTCTTTAAAAAATGCTATACTTGTTATCAAAGTTTGAAATCGGAGCGTGAAGTGGGCAATGGAACAGAAATTGTATTACCAGGATGCTTATCTTAAAAATTTTACGGCGGAATTAATCAAACAAGGAAATGATGAATCTGGCCGTTTATATGCTGTTTTGTCGCAAACAGCCTTTTATCCCACTGGTGGGGGACAGCCGTTTGATACTGGCACTTTAAACGGGGTAGAGGTCCTTGATGTCGAGGAAGTCGAAGGGGAAATACGCCATTACTTAGCAGGACCTTTAAGCGAATGTGCTGAAGTAGAAGGGCTCATTGATTGGGAGCGGCGTTTTGATCATATGCAGCAGCACTCTGGCCAGCATATTTTATCAGCAGCTTTTGAGGAGTTATATCAATATAAAACAGTCAGCTTCCATCTCGGCAAAGAAACGCTGACAATCGACTTGGCTATTGAAAATCTTTCAAGTGAAGAAGCGTTTGCTGTAGAAAAGCTAGCGAACAAGGTCATCCTTGAAAACCGTCCAATTGTCACTAAATGGGTCAATAAAGAAGAATTGAAACAGTATCAACTAAGAAAAGAGCTTTCTGTGTCTGAGAATATCAGGCTCGTCATCATCCCGGATTTTGATAATAATGGCTGTGGCGGGACACATCCAAGCAGTACTGGCCAGGTAGCTTCGTTGAAAATATTAGGCTGGGAAAGGCAGAAGAAAAAAGTCCGTGTTGAGTTCGTTTGCGGAACTCGTGTGCTCCAGCAGCTTGAGAAGAAGCACACCATCCTCCAGCAGCTTACATCCTTATTGAATGCTCCTGAGCAAGAGATGGCAGGATCTGTACAGAGAATGCTTGAAAACCGGAAAGAACTTGAGAAGGCAGTTGAAGAATCGAAGGAAAGACTTTTAACATATGAAGCTTCAGAATTAATCGGGGGAAACAGCCAGGATTTGATCAGCAGGGTATTTCAAAACAGAAATGTTCAGGAGCTTCAAAAGCTGGCAAGATTGCTTGTATCAAAGGCAGATAATAAAACATTCCTTCTTATTGCTGAAAATCAAGACAAGCTTCAATTTGTATTTGCCCGGGGCATGTTGGCAGAGGGTAATATGAAGGAACTGGCGGGGAAGGCATTGGCAATGATAAACGGTAAAGGCGGAGGAAATGACTTATTTGCCCAGGGCGGTGGCGACAAGCTGATTCCAGGTGAGCAGTTAAGGAAACAGATTGAGGAAATAATCCTTGCTTAAGGCACGATTTTAAAAACCGGGTTATGACCAACTACAAATTTGGCTGTGTTAAAGGTTAATGTTGTTTTTTAGCATCTGTTGATTGGAGCGGAAATCAACAGACAAGTTTAACAAGGTCAAAATTTAAGGATGAAAGATCTAGTTCATTAGAAGTGATTTTTCATTATTAAATGTCATTTTTAAAGATTCTGAAGAAAAAATGATCAAACAAAAGACTTTTAACCTATTTTTTACAGTTAGATTGGGTATGGATGAAAGTTTTACCATTTAAAAATAGGTTTAACTCCCTCATAATGGAATTCAACCAGAGAAATAGGGGGAATCAGAATGTTTGAAATTGAAAAAGGATCTATTGAAGAAGCCATTATGATCCTGCAAAATCTCGGTTTGAAAATGAATGAATTTGAGAAAACGAATTCGATGATTTCAGTGGAGAAATACAAGGAATTGTTGGAGTTTACTATAGCCATTGCCACAAAGACAAGCGAAATTACTGACACTATTGATGAGATGATGGAAGATATCCAAGCCAATATGTAAATATAAATTTAAGGAGCAGCCCTCATGATTCGGGCTGCTCTTTTATTCTTCCGGCATATAGTTAATTGTTTTGTGTGCGATCAATGTATTCAAATAAAAAAGATTGTCCATTGCGATAGAATCGCGGATCATAGATGCCCAATTTTTCATCATCATCGACAATGACGACAAAGGGTGACCATTCATAGAGGGTGCGTGCTTCTGGTCTTTCTTTAAATAAGTTATTCAGATTGGCATTCTCAGCGGATGTAAGTTCATACTGAAGTTTTTTATCAGTGAAAAGATTATCCTGGAAAATCGATACTTTGCTGTCGTTTTTAGTGATAACAGTATAAGTCCATGGAATGAATCCAGCGGAAATGGCAATTTGATCATATTCGTTTTCGTATTGATTGTAGATGATCCAGCCCTGGACACTTTGGGCAATCAGGTGCAGGACAATGAAAGCCCATGCGAATTTAAAATAATAAGAGCTTTTCATTTTATTAATCCTGGAAGCGCCAAACGCGGTACCGATTATGACCCAGAAAACAAAATCGATGATTGGAATGGTACCGAATGATATTCTAATGCTGGAAAATGGCTCTAGATATCCAGTTCCCCAGGCATTGAATAAATCACTCGTGTCGTGGATCAATACTGCCAGCCAACCAAGGGAAAATAATTTTAGATCTTTCACTTTAAATAGAAGGAAAGATAGTAAAATAAACAATGCAGCCCATAATGGTGTCAGGAACAACGAATGAGTAATGCCTCGGTGCCACATCTGGTAAAGACCTTCGCTATCCCAAAATCTCGAAATCACATCAATATCGGGAATCTGGCTGGCACCGACCGCTGTCAGCAGATAAGCACGCCTTTGGGATTTTTCCATATGTTTTTTATCAATGGTGCCATAAAGGGCTAAACCGAATAATGTATGAGTAATTGAATCCATGGTTCACCTCCTCGAACTTATATTATAAGGCTTTTGGAAATATTGTAAAAAGTATTGATATGCAATTGCAGGATTGCAAACTTACCGCCAGAAAGATAAGATTAACTTTATGAGGAATTTTGCCTTTAAATAGAAAGGAAACATAAAATCATGAAAAAATTAAAAGACGAAGTATTATCGCGCAGAACATTTGCGATTATTTCCCACCCGGATGCGGGAAAAACGACTCTGACGGAAAAATTGCTCCTCTTTGGTGGAGCGATCAGAGATGCAGGAACAGTAAAAGCGAAGAAAACTGGAAAATTTGCTACGAGTGACTGGATGGAAATCGAGAAGCAGCGTGGGATTTCTGTAACCTCCAGCGTCATGCAGTTCGATTATGATGGTGTCAAGGTAAACATCCTTGATACTCCTGGTCACCAGGACTTCTCCGAGGATACCTACAGGACATTGACAGCGGTGGATAGTGCCGTGATGATCATAGACTCTGCAAAAGGAATTGAGGACCAGACTCTCAAGCTGTTCAAGGTTTGCCGCATGAGAGGGATCCCGATTTTCACTTTTATCAACAAGCTTGACCGCCAGGGGAAAATGCCGCTTGAACTGCTAGCTGAACTGGAAGAGGTTCTTGGGATTGAATCATACCCGATGAACTGGCCAATCGGCATGGGAAAAGAATTCCTGGGCATTTATGACCGTTTCAATAACAGGATTGAGCAATTCCGTGTAGATGAAGACGACCGTTTTCTTTCATTGAATGACAGTGGTGAAATTCAAGGAGAGCATAAGCTTAAAGAATCTTCATTGTATGAGCAAACTCTTGAAGAAATCATGCTATTAGACGAAGCAGGAAACGAATTCTCTGCAGAGCGGATCGCAGAAGGAAACTTGACTCCGGTATTCTTTGGAAGTGCGCTGACCAATTTTGGCGTTCAGACTTTCCTTGATTCTTATCTTCAGTTTGCACCGACGCCTCAGCCAAGAAATTCAACTGCAGGCGAAGTTGATCCTCTTTCAGAAGAGTTTTCTGGTTTCATCTTTAAAATCCAGGCAAACATGAACCCTGCTCACCGTGACCGGATTGCTTTCCTGCGCATTTGTTCAGGAAAATTCGAGCGTGGGATGACAGTGCAATTAAGCAGGACTGGAAAACCGATGAAACTTGCACAGTCGACACAGTTTATGGCTGATGACCGCAGCACTGTTGAGGAAGCTGTTGCCGGCGATATTATTGGTTTATATGATCCAGGCACATACCAAATCGGCGATACAATCGTCTCTGGCAAGGAAGCATTCCATTACGAAAAACTTCCGCAATTTACACCTGAACTTTTTGTCCGTGTAACTGCTAAGAATGTCATGAAGCAAAAGCACTTCCATAAAGGAATCCAGCAGCTTGTTCAGGAAGGTGCAATCCAGCTGTTCAAAACAGTGAAGACAGATGAATATTTACTTGGTGCAGTCGGCCAGCTTCAGTTCGAAGTATTCGAAGCTAGGATGCGTAATGAGTATAATGTAGAAGTATTAATGGAGAGACAGGGCTCCAAAATTGCTCGCTGGATCGAGAGTGATCAGGTAAACGAAAACCTATCTAGCTCCAGAAGTCTGCTTGTTACCGACCGTTTTGATAAAAAAGCCTTCTTATTTGAAAATGAATTTGCATTAAGATGGTTCCAGGAAAAGAATCCTGAAGTAAAACTTTATAATCCGATGGATGCATAAATGTGATTTGAGCCGGCTTATGAAAGCCGGCTTTTTCTAATGGCAAAGCATTTAATAACAAGTTTGTACAAAACAGGTTCAATTTTCCTATATTGATGGTGTTGTTGTTATAATTAGATAGGACTAGATATTTAAGGCTGGAGGGTCACTATGATTAATGAGTGCATACAATGCGGATTGCCTTTTCATTTATACGATACAGGTTATCTGTTTGTCCGGAGTGAAAAAGATTTTCCTGAATTCAGTAGAGTTAATGAAGGCTGGTTAGCAAAAAACTATCATTCGGTTGAGGAACTGGAAAGAATGCTTAAGGAGGCGTGTGAGCTTTTTCAGGGAAAAGGGGTC
>NZ_JBAVFI010000429.1:0-1869 GCF_049588175.1 Mesobacillus sp. | reverse complement strand
GAATTTCTTCAGCCTGTTCTCCCAAAAATCGATAGAACCCATTGGAATCATATAACCAGTAACCCCTACCTGCCCTATGCCAATCCGGCCTTTCAGCTGTTTCGGCCATGGAAAAAAGGTAATCACCGTTCCCGGCTGACCTGATTCGTTTGCAAAATAAAGATGGTACACTTCTGGACGGTCAAAGTTGATCGTTTTTTTCACCAATCTTAGCCCGAGTACTCCTGCATAAAAATCAATCGTCCGTTGTGCGTCGTTAACCATAGCGGTAATGTGATGGATTCCTGCTGTCTTTAGCATGCTTTCCCCTCCTTTCGACTGTTTGTAAAAAAATCATTTCGGCCTTTCAATCGTAAAAATCTCGCCAATCTTTGCATAATCCTGTCCAGCCAGCCTGCTAACAGCTGCAAGTCCTGCCGGGTTGATACTTCCATTTTCAAAAATAGCTTCGTCTATATGGAATTGTACCACTTTCCCGATGATGAAATCACAGCCAGGAGAGTTCGAGGCGCCCAGCTCCAGAGCATGTTCCAATCTGCATTCCATCCGGATTTTTGCTTCCTGCACTCCTGGAACGGAAATTTTCAAACTATCTACGGTAGTTAATTGCGCTAGTTCAATCTCACTCTGGTCTTGCGGGAGACTTGCGGCAGTGATGTTCACTTTTTCAACATTTTGCTCATCGACAATATGAACAACGAATTCCTTCGCTCCAAGGATGTTTCTTGCTGTATCCTTCTGTCTTCCTTCTGCCCGCTGAATCGATAAAGAGATCATCGGCGGATTGGAGGAGACAATGTTAAAATAGCTGAACGGCGCGCCATTCAATACGCCATCCTGCGAGAGGGTCGTCACGAAAGCAATCGGACGCGGGATAATGCTGCCGATCAGCAGTTTATAATTATCCCTTTCGGTGTTTGTGACCGGATCGATTGAAATCACTGCTTCACCCCTCCAATTCCCTCACAGTAATAGGCAGCAGAATATTTTCAATCGTTTCTCTGTGAGACTCATATTGCTGCGGAAGCTTCAGCTCTTCTCCCATCGTTTCAAGCGACTCATCATGAGCAAAGCCTGGAGGATCTGTGGCAATCTCAAACAGGATTTCTCCATGCTCCCTGAAGTAAATAGCATTAAAATAGTTCCGATCCTGGACAGGAGTGACTCCGTACCCATTCGCTGCTACATATTTTTGCCAATCCAATTGATCCTCGTCATCTTTTGCTCGCCATGCAATGTGGTGCACCGTGCCAACACCCATTTCGCCGCGGCCGATGGAGGTTAATTTCAGGTCAATGATATTGCCAATATCTGCAGTGGAACGATAGCGGACGAAATCTCCTTCTTCGCCCACTTTTTCAAGCTCCATCACCTTTTCTAGTAACTCAGCCGTTTGTTCTGGACGGGCTGACAATAAAGTCACTCCCCCAAACCCTTTGATAGCATCCTCAGGCGTTACTCCACCAAAGGTCCAAGTATTGACCTCTCCCTCAGCTCGCTCCACAATTTCCAAATGAAGACCATGCGGATCATCAAATTCGAGGAACTGCTCACCAAAGCGTTCCATTTTTGTAAAAGCAACATTGAATTTCTGCAATCTTTCTTCCCAAAAGCCCATTGCTCCCGAAGGAACGACATATGACGTCACTCCAACCTGGCCGTCACCAATTTTCCCTCTGTATGCATCAGGCCAAGGAAAGAATGTAATGATCGTGCCTGGTTTTCCACCTTCATTACCGAAATAAAGGTGATAAGTACCCGGGTCATCAAAATTGACCGTCTGCTTCACTAAGCGCAAACCTAAAACACCAGCATAAAAATCGATATTCTCCTGAGGATGGCCGACAATTGCTGTGATATGATGAATTC
>NZ_JBAVFI010000428.1:0-3712 GCF_049588175.1 Mesobacillus sp. | reverse complement strand
TTTTAATTTCTGAATATTTTAATCTTTACAAATAAATAATATACTAGTAAAATGAAAAAAGTCACATAAGCAAAAATCGACAAATTTCTACATCAGGAGGAGTTTATGGACTTATTTCGTAAAAAACATATTGGAAATGAAATGTCGAATAATTCACTCAAAAGAGTTTTGGGGGCGCTAGATTTAACAATGTTAGGCGTCGGGGCAATAATTGGAACCGGTGTTTTCGTATTGACAGGAGTAGCAGCTGCCAAATACGCGGGCCCTGCCTTAATCCTTTCCTTTATAATTGCAGGCTTGGCCTGTGTATTTGCTGCATTATGTTATTCGGAATTCGCTTCGATGATTCCACAGTCAGGGAGTGCATACACATATAGCTATGTGGCTTTCGGTGAGATATTTGCCTGGATATTAGGCTGGGATTTAGTCCTCGAGTATGGGCTGGCCTCATCTGCTGTAGCAAGCGGATGGTCGGGTTATTTTCAAAGTTTGTTATCCGGATTTGGAATACATCTTCCAACTGCCCTGACGAGTGCGTTTGATCCAGCAAAGGGCACGGTAATCGACGTGCCGGCCATCATGATCGTTCTCTTGGTTACTTTCCTGCTTTCAAGAGGAGTAAAGGAATCTGCAAGGTTTAATGCAATCATGGTAGTCATTAAGGTAGCCGTGGTACTGCTCTTCATTGCGATTGGAGTTTGGTACGTTGAGCCTGCTAACTGGAAACCTTTCATGCCTTTTGGAGTTTCAGGTGTTGTAAGTGGTGCTGCTGTTGTAGTGTTTGCTTACTTTGGTTTCGATGCTGTCTCCACAGCAGCCGAGGAAGTAAAAAATCCTCAGAGGAATCTCCCAATTGGGATCATCTCTGCTTTGGTTATTTGTACGATTCTTTATATCGCTGTATCGTTAATCCTGACAGGAATGGTTCCCTTCAATATGTTAAACGTTAAGGACCCTGTAGCTTTTGCTCTACAATTTATTGGCCAGGACTGGGCAGCTGGTTTTATCTCCCTTGGAGCGATTGTAGGTATAACGACAGTGCTGATCGTTATGATGTTTGGCCAATCACGACTGTTTTTTGCAGTAAGCAGGGATGGCCTTCTTCCAAAAGGATTATCAAGTGTCCATCCAAAAACCCAGGTTCCACTGGTAAGTACATGGGTTACAGGAATTTTAGTCGCTCTTCTAGCAGGATTTGTTCCTTTGGATAAGTTAGCAGAGCTTACTAGTATCGGGACATTGTTTGCCTTTGCGACTGTTTCCCTGGGAGTTGCTGTTCTCAGAAAAACACGGCCAGATTTAAAACGTGGCTTTAGAACTCCTTGGGTTCCTGTTATTCCTGCCCTGGCAGTAATCTTTTGTGTCTATCTCATGTTCCAGCTTTCTTCTTTTACATGGAAAGGCTTTTTCATCTGGCTGGTGGCAGGTTTGATTATTTACTTTACGTATGGATATAGAAACAGCAAGTTGAATTTACAAAAAAATAAAATGTAAGTTTTATCATTAAAAAATCTCTTAACTTTGACATCCGTTGTTCAAGGTTAGGGGATATTTTAATTTTTACTCTAAAAGGTTAAAAACTTGTCCTGCTTTCTCAACCTGAGTTATGATGAATTACAACAGTGTATTTATGAATGAGACCTTTGAATCATAGATCGTAAAATATCGTCTTGGAACATTTGGAGGAAAATCAATGAATAATGAATTGAAATTATTAGGGGAAGCAATTGTTAAAAGGAAACATGAAATAGCAAAAGCTGTCCATGAGGATCGATTATCCACTGCGGAGATTACTGAAGCTCAAAAACATGAGTTTAAAAAAATCGAAGCACAAATTTTAGAAGTGCGTGCTAATTTCATTGCTTTATTTGGTGAAGCTTTAGTGGACCATGAAGATAAAGAGAGAGGCCTTGCGAAGATTGCCCAGTGGGGAAAAGAAACTGGGGAGTATATTTATAAATTAGGAACCTCTTTAGATGAAGCGCTAAAGGATACAAGCTTTTACCGCGAACATATTTGGAATGCAATCAAGGAAGAAGCAAAGGACATGTCAGCTTCAACTATTTTTGAAGTCCTTAATGTCATTGATCCGCTTATGGACCATGCAATCTACAGCTTCAGCTTAACATTCGTGGAATATCATCAAAAGAGCCTCGAGAACGCAAAAACTGCCTTGCTTGAACTATCTGTACCAGTTGTTCCATTATTGCCGGGTGTAGGCGTGCTGCCGCTTGTTGGCAACGTTGATACTGAAAGAGCGCAGCTATTGATGGAAGAAACATTAGAACAAGCTGTTAAACTGAAACTTACACACCTGATTTTCGATGTATCAGGTGTAATGATTGTTGATACGATGGTAGCGGATCAGCTATTCAAAGTAATCAGCGCATTATCTCTAGTCGGCGTAAAGACAATCATGACTGGTATCCGTCCAGAGGTTGCCCATACAATGGTTACCCTTGGCTTAAATCTTGAAGGAATCACGGTAAAATCGAACCTTCACCAGGCATTTAAAGAAATCCAGACATTGAAAAACGTTTAATAGATATAAGAAAAAGCTGCTGCGGCAGCTTTTTTTTGTGCTTAAAGGAGGAAAATCGTCTCTAAAAGAGAAAATGATAATCTATCCTATAAAAAAAAGCGATGATTTCAATGAAAGAACAATTATCTTGCAAAATCCATATAATCGGGTCGGTCGGAAGTGGTAAAACAACATTGGCCCGGATGCTTTCTGCTAAAATGGAGCTGCCTCATCACGAACTTGATAATGTGGTATGGGAAAGATTCGCTACAGGTGATGTCAGAAGGAGTGAAAAGGAAAGAGATGATTATTTGTGCAGAATTATCAAGACTAATGCCTGGATCATTGAAGGTGTCCACTTTGAGTGGGTGCAGCAAAGCTTTAAGGATGCAGATATAATCATTCTCTTGAACCCTCCTTATTCTACTAGGACATTCAGAATCATCAAAAGGTTTATTTTGCAAAAGCTGGGGATTGAAAAATCCAATTACAAACCAACCTTTACGATGTTCAGGAAAATGTTTGTCTGGAATCGCCATTTTGAAAATAAAAGCAAACCAGAAATCTTGAAGATCCTTAGCGAGTATGAAGAAAAGGTATGGATTTTAAACAACACCCGCAATCTTGAAAAAAATTATAGACTGGAGTCCTTATGATGAACGCACTATTTATTCGCACTGCAGAGGAAAAAGATATTCCACAATTATACGAGCTAATGCTTGGTTACATCGTCGATTTTTATCAAAAACCAAAGCCCAATGAAGCAGACTTGAAGAAGCTTATTCAGCATCTGATTTCCCATCCGGATACAGGAGTGCAATTTGTGGCTGAAAAAGAGGGTGAATTAGTAGGCTTCGCTACATTGTATTTCACTTTTAGTACGCTGCAGGTAAAACGGGCAGCAACTCTGAATGACCTGTTTGTAACAACTGAAGCCAGAGGTCATAAAGCTGGGGAGCGCTTGTTTGAAGCCTGTTTAGCCTATATCAGGGAGAATGATTTTGCTTATATGACCTGGGAAACAGCGAAAGACAATCTCATCGCCCAGGGACTATACAACAAAATGGGTGGTAAGATTTCAGAATGGCTGGTATATGAAATTGAATAATCAAGACTGCTAAAAAATCCATAAAAAAGGACCACTATATGAACTGCGCTAAAACGTACAAAAAAGTATGTGCAGTCTATTGT
>NZ_JBAVFI010000427.1:0-2290 GCF_049588175.1 Mesobacillus sp. | reverse complement strand
CGAATGTAGACATCTCATATTTTCCCGAATCTTTTTCATAAGTCCCGATTACATTTAACGGTGTACCATCCTGAAAAACGACTGCAATGTATTCCTCAGTCTTAATGATTCCATCAGCGCCAATCTTTTTCCCTTTCACGAATTCCTTCGTGAATGTGTATACAGGATGAAGCTGTCCGAATGTGATATTCTCAGAGTCGGGATTTAAATTGAAGTCCCCCGCAAGAGAGGATTTCAGTTCATCCTTCACGATCTGTCCAAAAAATGTATCAGCAAATTCCTGTGCACCTTCCGGAATACCGTTCTCCGCACTTACAGGTGTAGCCATCCAGAAGACTAATGACATAATCAGCACTAATAATTTCTTCATCCCTAACTCCCCTTATAAGTTTAATTATCTCCATTTGTTAGTCATTAACCCTTTGTGCGGCGGACGATATCTTACCTCTTTAAAATTCTGCATCCTCCCTAAAATTCCTTTATAAAAGGAAAATAAAGGAAGCAAAGGGACGTACGCTCTGCTTCTTCTCTGATGTGCTTTCAGGAATTTTCAAATATAAATAGGACGGTTCATGAAACTCATGGACCGCCCTTGCCTTATTGTTATTATCAAAAATATGAACACAAGAACCGTCCCCATGTTCATGGAGAAGGGAATCTTTCCCTTTTAGTAGAATATCTTAGAAAAAGCAATCGGGTTTGAAAAATGGGGGTGTTGGTTTGAAGAGGTTTATGCAGTTTTTTGCATTGATGTTTGTGTTGAGTATTTTTACGGGTTCGTTCCCTTCTGTTGCAAGTGCGTGTTCTTGTGCTGAGCTGCCGACTGCGGCAAGTGAATTGGAGCGGTCAAAGGCTGTATTTAGCGGGAAAGTCTTGGATATAAAAGAAAAGCGGAGTGCGCAAGGATATATGACTAAATCCGTCCTCTTTGAAGTCACGAACACTTGGAAAGGCGTGACACAATCACAAATCATCATTACGACAGGTCAAGGCGGCGGGGACTGCGGGTTTAATTTTACAGAGGGGCAAGAATATTTGGTTTATGCGAACGACTCAGATATGTACGGAGCCAAAACCCTTGTGACCCTCATATGTGACCGCACAAATTATTTGACTGCTTTAAAAGACGATTTGCCGATCCTTGGTGCAGGAAAACCTCCAGTTGAAAAAGTGGATTTGAGCCGCGAACAAAGTGGAAATCAACTTTATTTATGGGCTGCTGGGGTTGTAGTCAGCGGAATAATCGTCTTTATACTTTTAAAATTACGCAAAAAGAAAGGAAATCGCCAATGATCGAAGACTTGCGTCGCTCTATCCAGCAATTATCCGAAAATGATGCCAAATCGATACTACTGCAAACGATGATCCGGGTAAAAATGATCCGGGAATCCAATGAATCTCCCGGGCAAATGATCGAGGATTTATTATCATGGTGTAATGAGATTGAGGACAGCCTCCAAAACGATCAGGTGGTTGAACGAGATTATAAAACCGTCCATCTTGTCTGCGGGGAATCCGCTGCCGGCTCATTGCGATTCACACTCGGGCATGAGCATATGATAATCGGCTTTCCTGACTTCTTTGCAGTCGGACCTATAGAAAAACTTCATACAAAAGCTGGACTTCAACGTAGATATGACTGGCTAAGGGACCATTTAAATTTTTCAGATGATTATTTTGAAGAAGAGTATGAAAACAGATATTCAAGCACTCTCGCAGAAATAGAGGCAATTCCCCCTCATGTTCCCATTGTGATTTGGACAGCTGAAAATGCAGACGAACAAACAGGAATACGTTATCTGTTTTATTTGATAAAAGAAAAGACAAATGACATATATTTGATCAATACCACCACCGCTTATCAGGAATTATTCAATACAAAAGAGTATCAATATCTGTACTCCCATACCGGCGGGCCCGAACCTGAAAAAATAAACGAGATCTTTCAGAAGAAATCCTCCAGCCCTTTGACTCAAGAGGAAAGAAGACGATTCGAAAAAGAATGGATGACCCTGTCAGAGAGTAAAGAAGTCCTGAGGATTTGGAAAAACCACAGCGTTATAGCTGTAAATGAAGATTACTTTGATGGATTAATTATCACCACTGCTCAAAAGTTACATAGCAAAAAAAGTGAAAAGGACTTTATAAAAGCAGCCAGGATCATTGGAGAAGTCTATGGTCGAATCGACAACCATGTAGGCGATGCTTTTTTAGAAGACAGGCTGCGTGCCCTTGTGTATAAAGGAGTTTTCGAGATAAAAGGGATTCCGAAGGGCATGAGGTATTATAG
>NZ_JBAVFI010000426.1:0-1624 GCF_049588175.1 Mesobacillus sp. | reverse complement strand
ACATCAATACCGATATAAAGGGAGGATTCATATTGTAAGGATGAATCTAAATCTCCCATAATTGAATCAAATACTTTTTGATCAACCACAGCAACAGGAGAACTGCCAAAATACCTTGAAACAGGGTATTCCTTTTTCATACCAATATAATTTAACGGCAGGGCTGTTGTTTTTCCTTTTATCTCAATAGGGCCCGACTCCTTCATTGATATGAATTTCATCATAATATCGCTGTAGCCCATTAAATAAGCCTCATCTTTTGCTACATCAAAATTAACAGACTTATCGCTAATAACCGAAACACCCATTGATTTAGGATCCTGCGTATATTCCTCCATTTTTAAACCAATGATTTCCTCAGCGTTCATTAATGCATGCAGAACTTCAATTCTATTTTCACTAAAAGCGATATCTTCCGACACTAAAACAGCTTTAAAATCATCAGCAGATTTTGTATTGGTAAACGCGAAATTAGCCGGAACATTATTGATCGCCATCTTCTCTGCAGAATAATAAGAGATGTAGCTTAATGACAATAAGCCGATCGCCAGCGCTGATACGGTGGTGATAATCGTTAATAAAACAGCGTTTGATTTCATGCGAAACATGATTGAGGATAGCGATAGTACTTCGTTTATATTTAAATAGCCGTCCTTCTGTTTTCTAATCAGGTTGGCAATGAAACTGACTGATCCTTTATATAAAAGGTAGGTGCCAATAATTACTGAAGCCAATATGAATATCATAGCCAGGAACAGTTCATTCATCGTTGTAAAATCTCCTTCAAATAACAGGGAGGAAACATAATATCCTGAACTAATTAGAATAACACCAAGGATGCCAATCAACATCTCCCAGACAGATAACTTCATTATTTTTCCTTCTGAAGATGAAATGACTCTGAACAAAGATAAAATGCTTTGTCGTTTAATGAAAAGATAATTCAGCAGCATAATAATTACATAGATAACTGAGAATACAATCAGCGTTTGAATAAACGCAGTGCCAGAGAAGTGAAGAGTTGCGATTCCGTTAATCTGGGTTATCTTAAACAGAATCATAATCATCAGCTTAGAGGCTGAAAAACCAAGGAAAACACCTATCATTAACGAACCATAATAAATGATGAAATTTTCAGTACTGAGGATGCGGAAAATTTTGTTCTTGGTCATCCCAACTAGTTGAAATAATCCGATTTCTTTACTTCTTCTTTTGATGAAAATATTGTTTGCATACATTAGAAAAATAGAGACAATGGCAATGAGTAAAACGGAAGCTGCCTTGATGGAGGCTGCTCCTTTTATTCCATCCTTTGTTTGATCTAATGCTGGGTCATATTGAAGTGTGACAAAAGCGAAATAAAGAGCGACGCTGAAAACAAGCGCAAATACATACAAGTAGTAATTTTTAATATTCTTTTTGAGATTTCGCAGCATGAGCTGATTAAAGTTCATTTTGGACACCGCCCAGGACACCTTGGGTTTTCATAATATCTTTGAAGAACGCCTGCCTTGATTGGTCACCTTTATTTAATTCAGTATATATTTGTCCGTCCTTGATAAAGATGACACGGCTGCAGTAACTAGCTGCTACTGGATCGTGGGTGACCATGACGATAGTAGCC
>NZ_JBAVFI010000425.1:0-3225 GCF_049588175.1 Mesobacillus sp. | reverse complement strand
TGCCTACTTGCTTCCATATAAAATTTCTTTCACGACTGGGGTGTATTCATTATTGTCATCATAGACAATCAGCGGTTCAAGTATTTTTAGATCAGGGCTGCCATCCTTAATTGCTTCGATCAGCAATGTATTGGCTTCTTTCCCAGCCTTTGGATAGACAAATTGAATCCGCTTAGGCTCCAGGCGATATTTTCTCATCAGTTCGATGATATCGATCAGCCGGCCCGGACGATGCACAAAGGCAACCTTGCCTCCTTGCTTCACAAGCTGGCTTGATGATTTAATCGCATCCTCCAGCGTGCAGAGAATTTCATGACGCGCTATAGCGAGATGTTCATTTTCATTTATTTTTTCCCTTGAAGGCGTCGGAAAATAAGGAGGATTGCATGTTACCACATCATATTTTTCGAATCCAAGCTGTTTTGGCGCTTCCTTAATATCTCCATGGACCATTTGAAGACGACCCTCAAGCTGGTTGTATTCAATGCTGCGGACAGCCATATCGTATAAACGCTCCTGGATTTCTACCCCTGTGATCGTCCCCTTTGTCCTCGCGCTTAAAAACAGAGGAATCACACCATTCCCGCTGCAAAGGTCAACAATCTTCCCTCTTTGGATCGGTACCCATACGAACCTTGCGAGCAGTACAGCATCCAGGGAAAATGAAAACACACTCGGGCTCTGGATGATCCTTAAATCCTCTGCCAGTAAATAGTCCAGTCTTTCATCTTCTTTTAGGTTAAGCATA
This sequence comes from Mesobacillus sp., assembly GCF_049588175.1. Lineage (GTDB taxonomy): Bacteria > Bacillota > Bacilli > Bacillales > Cytobacillaceae > Mesobacillus. The sequence goes on along the minus strand of NZ_JBAVFI010000425.1, from coordinate 2,477 downwards.
TCGATTTGTTCCTCCAATAATAAAACCTTATAAAAATAGCCTTCCCAATGTAGGAAGGCTGCCAATTATTTTTTATTAAGAAATGATAAACAAAACAAGCAATCCTCTTTGCGCGGGCTGCCAAAATGCAAATTGCAAATGTGGAAACCTTCCTGATAAAGCCGGGCCAGGTTATCGTAGCCTTCGCCAACATCGACAACATGCTTATCGGCCTGAACGGTATTGCTGTTTTCTTTATTGTCCTTCTTAATGTTTGGATCTTTTTTACCAATGGCTTGATCCAGACGGCGTCTTATATGCTCATTTTCCAGCTTTAACGAGTTATTCTCTTCCAGAATCTCTGCTAAATGCTGTTTTAACTCACCAAGCTGACGGTATAAATCACCGATTTGCGCTTCCATATTACTTACTGAGTCAAAGATATCTTTTTTATCCACCTGTTCCACCTCATTAATCTGTGGATGATTGCAACGATACAGCTCCTGCTTCCTGTATTTCCTCCAGCGTAAATTCCAGCACGCGTTCCTGGCCGGCGACATCAACCTGCATCACACGCTCCAAAATATTCAGCCCTACCACTTTTCCTGGTCCATTCGGTGTCACGATCATTTCACCAAGGTCAGGCAGCTGTTCTTTCGCTGTTTCATATTCATCATTCTCATATTTCAAACAGCACATCAGCCTGCCGCAAAGTCCGGAAATCTTAGTAGGATTAAGCGAGAGGTTTTGATCCTTGGCCATCTTGATTGAAACTGGATCAAAGTCTCCCAGGAACGTAGAACAACAAAGCATTCTGCCACAAGGGCCGATACCGCCAAGCATTTTCGCTTCATCCCTGACACCTATCTGGCGAAGCTCGATCCTTGTCCTGAAAATGGAAGCCAAATCCTTAACCAATTCCCGGAAATCGACTCGGCCGTCAGCCGTGAAGTAAAAAATGACTTTATTGCGGTCAAATGTATATTCAACATCAACAAGCTTCATATCCAGCTGATGTTCATTCACTTTATCACTGCAAACATCGTATGCTTCCTTTGCAGCCGTTTTGTTTTCCTCGACAATTAGACGATCCTTTTGATCTGCAATTCTGACTACCTTTTTCAGAGGCAGGACTACATCCTTTTCGCCAACTTGTTTCCGGGGAGTAACCACTCTTCCGTACTCTACACCCCTGACAGTTTCGACAATGACGAATTCGTCCTTTTGAATTGAGAGATCGCCGGGATCAAAATAATAAATCTTCCCCGCTTTCTTGAAGCGGACACCTACTACATCATACAAGTGTAGATCCCTCCTGCAATTTTAACACCAGCTCTTCCATAAGCAGCTGGGGATTCATATTGGCATGCAGCTTCCTCTTCGCCTCCAGAATGGCTGCCATTTGTTCGGTAAGACGCCGTCCGGATGTCTGTAGTGCAAACTGTTCTAAACGTGAACTTTCGTTTAGATAAACAACCTGGTCCTTCTTGCCAAGCTGAATGTATAATAAATCCTTAAAAATAAGAAGTAATAAATCCAAACCTCGATCAATCTGTTCTTTCTCTTTGAAGTGGCTAAACCAGTTTTCCTGAAGCGTGACCATTGCTTCAAGGGAATTCTTTTTTAGCACTTCATATAATTTTAACACTATTTTTTGTGCTTGTGCAAACCAATCATTATGACTAATTTCCAAAGCTTCTTCCAAATTGTTCGTCAGCTGCGCCAATAGCGGTGCACTCTGAGGATTAACCCCGTTTGCTACCAGCTGTTCTGCCATATTTTTAGGAGATAGCGGTGTAAAATTGATCAGCTGACATCTGGATAAAATTGTCGGAAGCATCTGCTGTGCCTGCTCGGTAATCAAGACCGCAACCGTACCCGCATGCGGCTCCTCCAGAAATTTCAATAAACTGTTCGCTGCATTTGTCGTCATTTTATCTGCATGGACAATCATGTACAGCTTATTTTTGGATTCCACACCCGTTTTTGAAAACTCCTCTTGAAGCTCCTGGATCTGGCCTTTTTTAATAGACAGCCCATCAGGTTCGACAAGATGGATATCAGGGTGGTTGCCGCTATTGATCCTCTTGCAATTCACACAGCTTTCACAGGGTTTATAGCCTTCAATCGGAGCATGACAATTGATGCTTTTGGCCAGGAGGATACTAATCTCTTTTTTGCCAGTGCCCCTCATACCTTCAAATAAATACGCATGGGCTATTCGATTTTTCAGGATGCTGTTTTTCATCATTTTTAAAACATTCGGCTGCAGTCTCTCCAGCTCGTCCCACGTTTTTGCCAATGCGATCACTCTCTTACGTATATATATTGATTAACAGGCCTTTGATTTCTCCAATCTTACCGAGAATATCGATCTGTTTATCTTTTTTATCCATCAACTCTTCAGTAAGATCGACGAGTTTTTCATCAATCGTATCGACAAGCTTTAACGATCGTCCTTCGCCATACTGATTCCAGCTATGCGAATGCTTAAGCTC
>NZ_JBAVFI010000424.1:0-8056 GCF_049588175.1 Mesobacillus sp. | reverse complement strand
CCCACGTCCTGTGCAACACCGGCACTGGTACAGCCTGCCTGTCGTTGGGAAGATCACTGGGGCTATATAATATCAAGGATCTATCACTTAGCTGCAATAAGAAGCGAGCAAGGTTCCAATAATATTTTTTCACCTTCGATATGACGAAATGGGATGGCAGAGGCTTTTTCATGGTCAGCAAGGACATTCCAGCTGGCACTTTCAGAAAGCTCCACCAGCTGCTGGGTTAGTGAAGGGTTAAAAAATACCAATATATTTTCCCAACTCCCAAGATGACCGATATCTCCAAACGAAATACCAATTAAAGGTGAAGGCAAAGGTAAACAAGACATATGATGGCGAATTTGTTCACTTTCAGCAAATCGCAACGCTGCATTCATTTTTCGGATGTTTATGAGCCCTTTTATAAAATCTACATTATCAATATTTTCATCTCGCAGATCCCAATCCAGCCAGTTGACATCATCTGGTGAGCGGTAGCTGTTTCCAATCCCTTTTTTCGTCCGGAAAAATTCCTGGCCGCTATGCAAAAATGGAATGCCCTGTGAGAGCAGCACGATCGAAGTGGCTAACCTGTGCTTCTTCTTTAAAACGCTCTCATCTTCGTCAGGATCACAAATTTTCAGCTTATCCCACAAAGTGTGGTTATCATGCGATTCTATATAATTCACCGACTGTGTTGGCTGCAGGAATAATCCATGCCTTCGCTTTCCGATGCCGATGCTGCCGGCTAGCACTTGTTTGGCTGATTCTATTACACGGTCATTTCCCAATGCATAGCCTCTGTCGTATAAATTGAATGTACTTCCTTTTATCGTATCCCTGAACAAATCATTAAACTGGCCGATTTGTGGCAGCTTAGCCTGATTGGCAATGTTCGCCTTCTTTTCTGGCAGGAGCGGGGTATTGAGATCCCATCCTTCCCCGATGATCAGCGTGCTGCTGTCAATGGCATCCACGGCCTTCCTGACAGCGTCCATCGTCTCAACGTCAAGGATTCCCATCAAATCGAAGCGAAAGCCATCAATCTTGTATTCATTCAGCCAGTAGAGGACTGAATCGATAATGAATTTCCTTGCCATCAATCTTTCTGATGCAAAATCATTCCCTACCCCTGTGCCGTTCGAAGGAAGTCCATGTTCATTATGTCTGAAATAATATCCTGGAACAATTTTTTCAAAAGACGAATCTTCCCGGATGTAAACGTGATTGTAGACGACATCCATGATTACTCTTAATTCCTGGCTGTGGATACCCGAAATTAGCTGTTTCAGTTCAATGATCCGATTATAAGGATCCTCGGGATCAGTAGCATAACTTCCATCAGGAACATTAAAGTGGATAGGGTTATAGCCCCAATTATATGAACTATTGCGGTCAACCTCGTCTACGCCTTCAAAATCGTGAAAGGGCAAAAATTCAATATGCGTGACGCCCAAGCTTTTAATATAAGAAAGTCCGGTCATCATGCCTCTGGAACTGACAGTATCGATTTCGGCAGCCCCCAAGTACGTCCCTTTTCTTCTCACTCCGCTGTTTGGATGAATTGTTAAATCCCTTATATGCGTTTCATATATGATAGCATCTGTCGGAGAGCTAAATGGAGGAAGATCGACCAACGGAACCTTCGTTTTCTCTGTATCAATGATGACTCCATACTCTCCATTTGCGGTTAAGGCGTTTGCATATGGGTCGACAGCTTCTCGCCATTCAAGATTGATGCAGACCAAAAATGTGTATCGGTAAGAATCAAGGTTCCGGTCAACCTCGATGCTCCAGATCCCTTTATCCATTCGCTCCATAGAGATAAGTTCGTGTTCTGTCTCCTCACTTTTAAAGAGCTTAAGCTTTACTTTCGAGGCAGTAGGTGCCCATAGTTTAAATGCTGTTTTTTCCGGAGTAAAATGAACCCCCATGTCATTGCCGTCATAATAGAACATCTGGTCAAATTCTTCCGTGCGGATCACCGCTCCGATTTGCAGATCCGTTTCTCCGCCATGTTCATCCGTTATGGTATATCGGCGCCCTATTACAGGTTCAACACTCGATAAGCAAATATACTTTACAGCATGCTCAAGATAAACCTTCTCCTCAATTGCCAAAGGCAAATCAACGCCTTCTCCCTTAATGCTGAACTTATTAGAAGTTCCTTCAAAATAAGTAAATGGAAGCAATACGGTAATATGATTAATATGATCGAGATAGGCGTTAAATTTCCGTTCAATGGCAATCATCTATTTTCAACTCCTCTATAGGCCCTGCTTTTCTTGTTCCTGAAACTATTTTTAATGCTTTGGGACAAGCTTGGATTTGTAAAGGTGTATACCCAATCACTTCCCCATCTGCATGCGTTAAAACTTTATGTTCGGATTGAATGGAAATAGACCTTCCTGTGAATTGCTCCACTTCACGGAACAATGTATGCTTTCCCCAAAAGACACTTATGAAGATTAATAGCAATTTCCATCTTGAAAGATTGTGCACCACAGTGACATCCAGCAGACCATCATCAGGCAGAGCATCAGGGGCGATTTTCATTCCGCCGCCGTAATATTGCTGATTTGATACGGTTACAAACCAGGCTGCGTCATACTTATACTCTTTGCCATCTACAGATATTTGAACTGGAATGCAGCGGTACGTAAGCAATTTTTTTATCAGGATGTACACGTAGACTAGCCTGCCCAAAGATACACGGTTGAGAAGCCGCTTCATTTCTGATTCATTCGCTTCCTTTGCAACCACAGCATCAAAGCCTACACCCATATTATTCATAAAATATGTTTCCTGTAATTCATTGTGCTGAATTTTTCCAAGATCAATGAACTGGGTGGCCCTTGAATGGTTTTCTATTAATAAACGGAGTGCGGCTGCCGCTTTTTTAGGAATAGCAAAGCCTCTTGAAAAATCATTTCCAGAACCACCTGGTATGAATCCCAATGTCACATTGGGTATATTTGCTGTTCCATTCACCACTTCATGTAGAGTGCCATCTCCGCCTACTGCAGCTATAGTAATCGGCTTACCATTGGCATTAAGTGCAATTGACTTAGCTAACTCCGTCGCATGTCCAGAACACTCTGTAAAAAAAGCGAGAAAGGGGATTTTGATTTCACTTAAATTTTTCTCTATGTTTCTCCAAATCTCCCGGCAGCTCCCATTCTTTGCATTTGGATTGACAATAAAATAGATCTTATCCATATGATTCAACCTTTACCCTAATTTTGGTCACCTTGTCTTTGGCTGCTTTCCCACTCAAGTCTTCTGATTGAAGTTGTCTGGCAATATTGTAAAAGGACCTGGGCCGCTTTTAATTGCATATGCTTTAACGGAGATTTCATACCTCTCAAAGCAGAGAACCACTCATCAAAATTTCGTTTTTCAATGAACTGTACGCCATACGGTGCAAGGGGATAATCAATAAAGCCATTGCGGCTTAACAGCAATTTTTGCACAGGAAGTTCAACTCCATACATTTCAAAAAGTGTTTTGACGATTTTATCAGTTCTATTAAGCGCTATTAAGGGATTTAGGATTTTTGTTTCCTTATTCTTAGTTTTCTTTATCCAGAAACGCTCCTTAGAACCCACAAAAACAGCATTTTCTTCTGCTTCCAAAAAGGAAATGCAAATGGCCGCCCCTGGTGTAACCAAGATTAATTCAGCCTCCACTGGCGCTTTTTTTAGTAAGAAAATAGGTTTATATAAAATAAGGAAAGTGTCAGGAAAACGCTGGAGCAAAAATTTCAATGTTGGATCATTGGTGAACTCTTTTGCGATAAACGATTTTTCCGTCAATGTAGAACTCGCCCATTTAAGCTGGAATGGCAGTAATTGGTCTAGAAAATGCTGCTTCAATCCCTCAATTGTTTGGATATTATTAAGCATCTCTATTTCATCATCGTCTATCATCGTTTCCTGATCATCGTCCAGGCCGATTGGAGAATCTTGTTTAGGTCCAGACTGCGGTGTTTCAGAATTACGTACGATACTTTTAATCTTCTGTAAAATGGTATTGGACTGTTCCTCTGAATGCCCATAGCCATTTATCTCCTCAAGCTGAACAGGGCCGTTTTCCCATTTCTCCTTTACACCTTCCCATTGCTTTTTCTTTAGACGCACAAACCTTGAAGGATAAAGGTATATATCTTGTGCATAGCGTGATACATAGTCTTGCAGCTTAATTAACTGTGCCATTGAGTTTCCTTCCTTTAAACCTGCTCCTTGTTAAGCTTTTGGACGGGATGCAAGCGGGAATATTTTAAGTGGTTCATATTTTGGACTTTTCCCTAAATGAGTCTTGTACAAAACGACTCTCTCAGCTTGAAAATTTATTTTTTCATCCTTGAAGGGATTTATTTCTTCGATCAATTTGTATGTAAAAGGCGATTCTCCTGTCCATTTCCTTGCCAACGTGATATGTGGGCTGAACGGACGTGTCTCAAGCTTAAAGCCAGCAGAAAGGCATGCGGAAAACACATCGTCTCTTAACATGGCTAAGCTCTCTGATTTCTCGAGGCCCGCCCAAAAAATCCTTGGTGAATCCTTTCGTCCAAATATACCGAGATGATCAATTGCTAATTCAAATTCTGATTGTCTGGTAAGTTCAGCATCGATCAGTTTATTGGAAGCATCTATTTGCTGCGCCGCAGCATTTCCCAGGAATGCCAGGGTAATATGTAAATCCTGAGGGTGAACCCATGTCTTGTAAGGCAAAGCTTGCTGTAGCTCTGTTATTGTTTTCTCCAATTTTCCTTTTACCTCAATTGGCAGTTCCAAAGCATAGAAAAAATGTGCATGCTGTTCCATTGACACAATACACCCTTTCTTGTCCACTGAATTAATTGTAGCAAATGACTTGTTGTTTTGGCAGATTTTCCTTAATATGAATTTTAATCCCTAAAAGTTGATAGGAATAGTTAATTTTTTGTATGATAATAAAAAGGTAACATTATTTTGGTTTGCCTATAATCAATTATTCACGATTGTCATAAGACTTTCATCGTGTAACTAAAAATCGATTTTATCGAAATCTGATCATATGCGGGAAATAAACAACAATCTATGCAAAAACATTTTTATGTAAATACTAAAGCTTAGGCACATTCAGCAAGGAGGCTATTGCCATGAAAATTGTCAATAATATCGCCGCGTTAATAGGGGAAACCCCTCTTGTAAAATTAAATCGTCTGGCACCTGAGGGAGGCGCCACAGTTTATTTGAAACTTGAATATTTCAATCCAAGCAAGAGTGTTAAAGACAGAGCAGCATATAACATGATGATCACTGCCGAAAACGAAGGAAAGCTAAAGCCTGGTGCCACAATCATCGAGCCAACGAGCGGAAATACGGGAATCGGTCTGGCAATGAATGCTGCAGCAAGGGGGTATAAAGCAATCCTTGTCATGCCAGATACTATGACAATCGAAAGAATCAATTTGTTAAAGGCATATGGAGCAGAAGTGGTGCTTACCCCAGGCGATGAGAAAATGCCTGGATCTATAAAAAAAGCAGAAGAGCTTTTAAAAGAAATCCCGAACAGCTATATGCCAATGCAATTCGAAAATGATGCTAATCCGGATGCCCACCGAAGATCAACAGCACTCGAAATTATTGAAGCCATGAAAGAACTAAAGAAGCCTCTTAGCGCTTTTGTTGCAACTGCTGGAACCGGCGGGACAATCACAGGCACAGGAGAGGCACTTAAGGAAGAATATCCTGATTTGCATGTACATGTCGTCGAGCCTGCAGGATCTCCAGTGCTTTCTGGAGGCAAGCCAGGTAAACATAAGCTTGTTGGCACTAGCCCGGGATTCATTCCTAAAATTCTTAATCAGGATGTATATGAAAAGATTCATAAGATAGAAGATGAAGATGCGTATGAAACAGCACGCAGGCTCGCTAAAGAGGAAGGCATCCTCGTTGGCCCATCATCGGGTGCTGCAGCCTTCGCTGCCATCAATGTGGCTAAACAGCTGAAGCCGGATGAAGTTGTCATCTGCATTGCCTGTGACACAGGAGAAAGATATCTCTCAAGCGACTTATTCAGGTTTGAGGATTAACTTTTTAAAAAGGGTTTAATCACTTTTAGAGTCACGGAATAACCAAAGCATTAGTAAGGCGTGTGGATATCCACACGCCTTTTTACTCACTATTTTTCCATCTCTCCCTCTTCCTCTTCAAATATCGTTCCCGAATGGAGCGTTACTCCGGATACGATCTCTTCCATTTCAGCCTGAAGTCTTTCGGTGATTTCTTCTCGTTCTTCAGGAGATAATGATTCCTTCGTATAACCAAAGAGATAATTATCCAAATCAAATTCTCTCAGCTTGCACTTTGTGTGGAAAATATTTTCCTGATATACATTGACGTCAACCATATCGAATTGATTTTTGATATTTTCAGGGATATAGTTTTGAATCGAACTGATATCATGATCGATGAACAATTTGTTGCCATCTTTATCACGTGTAAATCCCCTTACCCTATAATCGATTGTAATGACATCGGTTTCGAATGAATGAATCAGATAATTCAACGCCTTCAATGGCGAGATTTCTCCGCAAGTCGAAACATCGATATCTGCCCTGAATGTACTGATTCCTTCATCAGGGTGGTACTCAGGGTACGTATGCACGGTAATATGGCTTTTATCAAGCTGCAACACAACATTGTCAGGCAGTGGACCAGGAGATTCATCGTAGGCTTCCTGTGGAACTTCGACAACCGGTCCCTCAGAAACGAGAATCGTTACACTCGCTCCCTGCGGCACATAATCCTGCTTAGCCACATTCAGCACATGAGCACCGATAATATCAGAGACATGCGTCAGGATTTTTGTCAGCCTGTCAGCATTGTATTGTTCGTCAATATATTCAAGATAAGCTTCACGCTCTTCCTTTGTTTTCGTATAACAGATGTCATACATATTAAAGCTCAATGATTTCGTCAGGTTATTAAACCCATGCAATTCGATATGCTGTGCTGGTGTGAATTTCATCTGTGTTCCCCCTATTCGGTATTCTGCTATGCTCTGTCTGTAATCGTACATAAGACATGTTTTTAAGCAGGTATCATTCTGATTTAAATATTTTTATGATACCCATTCCTGCCAATAAAAAACAAAGCTGCGGCAAAACCTGAATAAAGGGGGTTTTAAGTTTGTGTTTTAAGACGGTTTATAGCAATGCGTTTTATCCTGCAAAAAAGCCTGCAGCATTGTAGCTGCAGGCTTAACAAAATATTAGATCTGGCCGCATTGCTGCGCAATTTCAGTTTTGAATAGCTCCTGCAGGCGGCGTGTCACTGGTCCCGGTTCACCATTTCCAACAGACTTCCCTTCAATTTCAATAACAGGCATTACTTCGACTGTCGTACCGGATGAGAAAACTTCATCAGCCGCGTAAAGTTCTTCGAGTGTGTATGCTCTTTCCTCAGAAGGGATTTGCTCATGATTGCAAACCTCGAGGACCTTTTGCCTCGTAATGCCGTTGAGAATATGGTTATCTGCAGGATGGGTGATAATCACACCATCTTTGATGATTGAAATATTTGAATGACTTCCCTCTGTCACAGTCTCTCCACGATGTAGAATCGCTTCAAAACAGCCAGCTTCGGCAGCTTTTTGCTTAGAAAGTAAATTACCAAGTAAGTTCAAGCTCTTAATATCGCAGCGCAGCCAGCGGATATCCTCATCCAGGATTGTCCGGACACCTTTTTGCATAGACTCTTCTGGACGGGCAACCTGACGCGTATAAGCTACGAAAGTTGGCGCAACATCAATTCCCGGAAAAACATGGTTTCTTGGTGATGTTCCCCTTGTGAACTGCATGTATACGATCCCCGTTTGCAATTCGTTTTTGGCAATCAACTCTTCCATCATCCCTGCCAAAGCTTCCGAACTGTATGGAAGCTCAATCCGGATTTTTTTCGCACTTTCCACAAGACGGTTTAAATGCTCCGTGCCTGTGAACATCTTGCCATTGTATACCCGTATCACTTCATAAACGCCATCACCAAACTGATATCCCCTATCCTCAATATCAACTTTTGCCGAA
>NZ_JBAVFI010000423.1:0-2067 GCF_049588175.1 Mesobacillus sp. | reverse complement strand
ATAAAAAGCAGCTCGAAAGCCAAAAGCAAAAGCCAGAAGAGTTTGCAAAGATAAGTCCACAGCTTGAGCAGCAGGTTATCTCCCAAAAAGAAGATGAAAAAGTTAATAAGCTGTTGGAAGAACTGCGTAAAGAGAATGAGGATAAAATTAAGATTCTTGAGGCGTAGGAAGGTACTAACCTTTGAGTAAACCATAGTGATTGTGGGTATTCAAAGGGATGTATGGATTTTTATATGAAGTAATTAGGAAAAGGGGATGGACATTTGTCTATCCCTTTTTATGTGCTCTCTATTAGTATTTGTAATTTTGGGGACGGTTCCTTTGTCTCAAAATAAGTAAAAATATGTTACTTTTTGAGACGGCAGAACCGTCCCGCGGTTGCCTTCGCAACATTCTAGCTAGCTTATCGATTTGTTCTTTACAGGTGAAGACAACCGTATCAATGTAGAGGGCTGACCGTATTTCATTGATTCATCAATAAAAGTTTCTAAGGTTTGAACCGATCCAGTGATTAATTTCACAATAAAATTGTATTGCCCAGCAAGGCGGTGACATTCCAATACCTCCGGGTGATTCTTGCAGAATTGTATGAACTGGTCACATTTTGTATTGGCATAGAGGATGATGGCCATGATTGGTTTTTCAATCTTTTCCGCATTGATCACCGCTCTGTAACCCTCAATTACCCCTTTATCTTCTAGCTTCTTGACCCTTTCATTAACTGCTGGGGTAGATAATCCAACTTTCTTTCCTAATTCAGTAAAGGAAATACGAGCATTCTCCTGTAAATGAAAAATGATGTCCCTGTCGATTTCATCCATATTTAACACCTCTTTTAATTATTAAGTAAAATGAGTAAAATACGATAAATATTTAGGTATTTAAATAAAATACAATAATTACTTCATGTAACAAATGCAATGGATAAAATAAAATAATAAAGAAACCAGAAAAATATGTAAAATTCAGGAGGTAATGAAAGATGGCTTTACTAATGAAAACAGAGTGTGAAAAGTGCGCTAAAACAATCCAAGAAATCGAATTAGCATATATTTGTGTGCATGAATGTACCTTCTGCCAAGACTGTACAGAAGATATGGGACACACTTGCCCCAACTGCGGAGGAGAACTTGTGCAGAGACCAAGAAAGACAGGAGCAGTCATCAGCTGCTCATTGTAAATAGTAGATACATGGGGACGGTTTTGTTGCCTCGGGGAAAGTGGGAATATCTTACTTTTTGAGACGGTAGAACCGTCCCTGTGTCGCCAAATAGCAAAGAGGATAGACATTTCGCTATCCTCTTTAATCGTTAATTTAATTTGTGTTTATGTAATATGTTAATCCTCAAAAACAGTATGTTTTACTTTCCATTTTTCCAAAGCGATAAATAACCAAAATGAATAAATTCCTAATGTTACTATAGTAAGTAAAAACCATTTAATCCAATTTCCGAATAAGCCAATAGCTGATCCTGTAAATTTTAGTCTTCGTCCGTTAATAACAGTATGTCTGGTTTTCCAACCTAGAATCATCGTTATTGCCCAAGGATAACAAATACCAAAAGTTAGAAGAGTTACTAATCCTCCAAGGATAGACCATCCAATGTACTGAAATAAACCGCCATCAAAATATGAATTCCCTTCAGTCTGTGTAGATGCATAAATAGAAGCATTAGCCGTACCTAAATTACTCATATTTTCCCTCCATTCCCTTTTTAATGTAATTATACCATTAGTCCTATATTTTTGAAGGTGGTATTTGTGGAATAGGGAACTTTTGAAGGGGATAGTGAGTAATTTGACCTATCACTTTTTTAATGTTTTGAAGGGATGAGGGGAGGGGACGTATCTACTGCTTCCGTTTTCTAAATAGACTTGTCCTTTTCCTTTTATGAAGCAAAGGGTCCTTTTGCCTCTTGGGTTACTTACAATGCGACGGTGGAACCGTCCCTGTGTCGCTCCTGCCTCAACCTTTTGGGCAATTCGATTTTTTGCGGCGATGGAACCGTCCCTTTGTCGTATAATATATATAAAGTTAATAATTCGACATTTAGAATAGGGTTATTG
>NZ_JBAVFI010000422.1:0-3926 GCF_049588175.1 Mesobacillus sp. | reverse complement strand
GTTCACAGCAGATCGCGGAATTAGCGGTTGAAGCTGGAATGAAGAAGGCTTCAATGCGGCCTGCTCATACACTATTATTAGGGTTTTTAGGTGGAGCCTTTATTTCATTTGGTTTCTTATTAGACATTCGAGTTATTGCAAATTTACCACAGGAATGGGGTTCCTTCAGCTCGCTTTTAGGTGGAGCAGTTTTCCCAGTGGGTCTAATGTTAATCATTATCGCAGGAGGAGAACTGTTGACGGGAAATATGATGGCACTTCCGATTGCCGTTCTAGCAAAGCGCGCCACACTAAAGCAACTGGGTAAAAATTGGCTGTTAGTTTTAGTTAGTAATTTTATTGGAGCAATCTTTGTTGCTTATTTTTTTGGACACATTGTTGGATTAACGGAAACAGGTGTATTCCTGACCAAAACCGTTGCGATTGCAGAAGCGAAAATCGATGAAACATTTATTAAGACCTTAATTTCTGCTATTGGTTGTAACTGGCTCGTTTGTTTAGGCGTTTGGCTGGCTTTTGGGGCCGATGATATCGGTGGAAAAATACTTGCTATTTGGTTTCCGATTATGGCGTTTGTAGCGATTGGTTTTCAGCACGTTGTGGCCAACATGTTTGTCATCCCTGCAGCAATCTTTGCGGGGCACTTCACCTGGGTGGATTATTTAGCTAACTTTGTTCCGGTTATCATTGGAAATGCGATTGGCGGCGGTGTCTTTGTAGCTTTTATCTATTATATGGTTCACAAGGATTCCCTTCAAACACTATCGAACGCAAGGGTAAGTATTAAGAAAGCAAGTTAACAATTATTCAATAATAGTAATCTTGTGTTTTGAGGTACGATAGATTTCTTTGTTTTTTACTAAGGAGGATTTACAGTGAAGGAAAAAGTGGACGTTCTTATTAACGGAACAGCACACCAAGTGGAAAAAGGGACTCGTATTATAGATTATTTACTAAAACAAGATATGGAGCATCCGCACATTTGCTATTCTGAAGTTCTTGGACCGGTACAGAGCTGTGATACGTGTATGTGTGAAGTAAATGGCAACATCATGCGTGCATGTTCCACTGAGATCGAAGAAGGTATGGACATTTTGACGTCATCGGAGCTTGCCACGAAGGCTCAAGAGGAAGCAATGGATCGTATACTGGAAAACCATTTATTATATTGTACTGTATGTGACAATAACAATGGCAATTGTCGTGTACATAATACAGCAGAACTAATGGGGATTGAACACCAAACTCGACCCCATCGTTCTAAGGGGCATGAAGTAGATGTGTCTCACCCGTTTTATCGTTACGATCCTGATCAATGTATTTTGTGCGGGCGATGTGTGGAAACCTGTCAGGATCTTCAAGTGAATGAAACGCTAACCATCAACTGGGAAAGCGGGCAGCCGCGCGTATTATGGGATGGAGGAAAAAGCATTAATGAGTCCTCTTGTGTATCCTGCGGACAATGTGTAACGGTTTGTCCTTGTAACGCATTGATGGAAAAATCAATGATTGGAAATGCAGGATTCATGACAGGGATTTCCGATGACTTGCTTACACCAATGATTGACATCGTCAAAGCAGTAGAGCCTGATTATCAAACAATCATGGCCGTTTCAGAAATAGAAGCAGCCATGCGTGAAACGAAAATAGAGAAAACTAAAACGGTTTGTACGTTCTGCGGTGTTGGCTGTTCCTTTGAAGTTTGGACAAAAGACCGTGAAATCCTTAAAATTGAACCATCTGAAAACGCTCCTGTAAACAGTGTTTCAACCTGTGTAAAAGGAAAATTCGGCTGGGATTTTGTCAATTCTCAAGAACGAATTACTTCACCTTTAATCCGTAAAGGTGATGTGTTTGTGGAAGCAAGCTGGGATGAGGCTCTTTCTTTAGTGGCGGAGAAGCTCGGCGGTATTAAAGAAACGTACGGCAGTGATGCCATTGGTTTTATTTCTTCATCAAAAATTACAAACGAGGAAAATTACCTCATCCAAAAGCTGGCACGTCAAGTATTTGGTACGAATAATGTGGACAACTGCTCTCGTTATTGCCAGTCACCGGCTTCATGGGGGTTACAGCAAACTGGAGGCATTGGCGGGGACTCTGGAACGATTCAGGATATCGCAGGTGCAGGGCTTGTCATGCTCGTGGGATGCGCACCTGCAGAAGGACATCCTGTACTTGCCACACGTATTAAGCGGGCGCAGAAACTTCACGGTCAGAAATTAATCACCGTGGATGTGCGCAGACATGAAATGGGTGACCGTGCAGACTTGTTCGTTCGTCCAAAACAAGGGACGGACTATGTATGGCTTTCTGCTATTACGAAGTATTTGATTGACCAAGGCTGGCATGATGAGAAATTTATCACAGAACATGTGAATCACTATGATGAATTTTTGGAAATGATGGAGCCTTATAGTTTGGAAGAGGCCGAGAATATTACTGGTATTCCGGAAGAAACCCTAATACAAATGGCAGAAATGATCCGGGATGCGGATGGAACCGTGATTTGCTGGGGAATGGGTGTAACGCAAAATATCGCGGGTTCACACACATCTGTGGCCATTGCGAATTTGCTTCTTGCAACAGGCAACATGATGCGTCCAAACGCTGGTGCTTACCCATTACGCGGACATAATAATGTCCAAGGTGCGGCAGATATGGGAACAATGCCAAATATCTTCCCAGGCTATCAATCCGTAACAAATGTTGAATTCCGTGAAAAATTTGAAAAGGCTTATGGGGTGAAAATTCCTGAAAATCCTGGACTTGACAATATCGAAATGCTCGGTGCTGTCGATAAAGGCGAGATGAAGGCGATGTTTATAGCTGGTGAGGATATGGCATGGGTCGATGCGGACTCGAACCATACGCAGGCGATGCTTGCGAAGTTAGATTTCCTTGTTGTTCAAGAAATCTTCTTAACGACAACCGCTCAATTTGCAGATGTTATCTTGCCAGGTGCTCCGTCACTTGAAAAGGATGGAACGTTTACCAATACCGAGCGCCGTGTACAGCGTTTGTACCAAGCATTACAGCCTCTGGGCGATAGTAAACCAGACTGGTGGATTCTGACACAGCTCGCTAAAAAGATGGGCTTTGATTGGAATTATACGCATCCAAGTGAGATTTTTGATGAAATGGCAAGCTTAACTCCTTTCTTCAGCCAGTGTAATTATGATGTTCTCGAAGGGTGGAACAGTTTCCACTGGGGTTCACTTGATGGATCCAACACGCCGCTCCTTTTCGAAGACGGCTTTAATTTTCCAGATAAAAAAGCACGTTTCGGTTTGTTTGATTATATTCCGCCAATGGAATTCCCACAGGAATTCGATCTCGCGTTAGATAATGGTCGTCTGTTGGAGCACTTCCATGAAGGAAACTTAACTCAGAAATCAGAAGGACTTAACTACAAATTCCCAAAGGTGTTCGTGGAAACATCACCGAAACTAGCGAAAGAACGAGGCGTAAAAGACGGTTCACTTGTTCGTCTTGTATCACCGTATGGAGCGATTAAGCTGCCAGTTCTTGTAACAGATCGTGTGGAAGGAAAAACGGTCTATGTTCCAATGCATTCCTCAAGCCACGAGAGTGCGGTTAATCTTCTTACAGGTGGGGCAGTGGATGTCGTGACACATACACCAGCATATAAACAAACAAAAGTACGGATGGAGGTCCTTGCAATCAACGGAGAAAATCCGCTGCCAAGGTACAATCCGCGTAATGCCACTCGTACGCCGCAAAAGGGGCTTGAAATATACCGTAAGTGGGAACGCGGTGATTACGTTCCGATTGCTAGTACCAATGAGCATATTGAACCTGGTTTCTATGACAGGAGGGATGCGTAATGGCAAAGCCGATAAAAATCGTTCAAAAGACAGAACTGACAGAAGAACAAAAGAAAATGCAATCCCTGGATTATCTTC
>NZ_JBAVFI010000421.1:0-1662 GCF_049588175.1 Mesobacillus sp. | reverse complement strand
TAGCTTACTGGCTGTCAGTTCCGAAAGCCTTGGAACTTGAAAAGAAGGATCGGGAAGCAGGAGTGATTGGGAAAGACGAATATTTGGATCTGCACAGCGGAACAGAAACGAATAAAAGACAGGTAGGATAAACAAGTCTGCACCAAGGAGGTACATCTGATGAGTGAAGAAAAAAAGAGGTTTATACAGGAATTCGTTCCTGGAAAACAGGTGACGCTGAGTCACATGATCGCCAATCCCGATCCAGAAATGTTTGAAAAGCTGGGTATCGAGCAGGCAGGTGCGCTTGGAATCTTGACGTTGACTCCAAGTGAAACGGTCATCATCGCAGGTGATCTGGCAACAAAAGCAGCGAATGTGACGATTGGTTTTCTCGATCGATTCACAGGCAGTCTTGTCATTGTCGGAACCGTTTCCGAAGTGTCGGCGGCGATGGAGGAAATCAACCGTTTCCTGTCACAAGTATTAAAATACACACCAGCGGACATTACAAAATCTTAAGACAAATTGATGGTCTCCGCCATCATGATGGAGGGAGAACATGGCTAAACAGAACAGAGCAATGCTTATTGGCGCAATAGGTGCCGGTAAGTCGACCTTGACCAATAAACTCCTTGGACGAGATGTTCAGGCAGTTAAGACACAGGCATTGATTTACAGAGACTGGATTGTCGATACTCCTGGTGAGTACACTGAAAATCCTTTGTTCTATAAAAACATTATGGCAACTGCTTTAGAGGTCACACATGTCCTGTACCTTCAGGACGCGACCAAGAAAAAGAATATCTTTCCACCAGGGTTCAGCACTGGGATCAACAAGATTCCGATTGGAGTCATTACTAAAAGTGATGCGGAAGCAGCTGATATTGAAAGAGCGAAGAAAAAGCTTAAGACAGTGATTCCTCGAGGAGTGATGATTATCACTTCGTCGGTAACTGGTAAGGGAATAGAGGAAATCCGTAAACTCGTGCAATGCAACTCGCTTGAAGAGGTGAAAAGTGCAGCGAGAGAGATGGATCCGGATACGGTCATTTTCTAGAAAATATTCTCGTTTTTAAAGAGAAAATGGAACACAAGAACCGTCCCCATGTTCTTTCTATGAAACCCTTTACAATTTTAAGAAAATAAATTATAATCAAATAACAAATTAATTTTTATGGCAATGGCGCCGCTTACGAATCATCTTCGCGATGATTTGTATGTGGCGCCTTTTTGTTTTTATGCTGAATTTTTACCAGTGAATGAGGTGAGGCATATGAAGCGTTACCAGCCGCAAAATGAAGAAATCATAAGCGCTGGGATTGATATCGGCACGAGTACAACGAAGGTCGTGATCAGCCGTTTTTCCCTGATGAACATGGCGGGGGGAACGCATATGCCGCGAATTGAAATTATTGAAAAAGAAGTGCTCTACCGTAGTGAAATACACCGGACGCCGCTACTGGATCCAACGACGATTGATATCCGGGCAGTGGAGAGTCTTGTGAACGATGAATACAGCAGGGCCGGCATCAAACCGCAGGACATTAAGACAGGCGCTGTCATCATCACCGGCGAAACGGCAACGAAAAGCAATGCTCAGGAAATGGTCCATACACTTTCGGATCATGCGGGAGAATTCCTGGTTGCGACTGCAGGCCCCGATTTGGAAGGCATCATTGC
>NZ_JBAVFI010000420.1:0-1999 GCF_049588175.1 Mesobacillus sp. | reverse complement strand
TGAAACGTTGACCGTGTGTCAATCGTATACATAGGAAGGATTCCATGAAGGAGTGTATTGATGATGAACCCGATTCTTTCATTTTTTGTCCGTACCTTGGCAGCCATCCCGGCAACGATGTTCGTTTGGCTCCTCACCTATACAGGATTTGATCAGCCATTTGGTGTGTCTTCCCTGATTGCGATCGCAGCCGGAGGGCTGGTTTATTTCGGTCTCGGCAGCTTTATGAAGAACAAATTTTTGAAAAAACATGGCCTGACGAGAAGGGAATATAAATATATAAAGAAAAATCTTGATGAGGCAAAAATGAAGATCAAACGCCTGCAAAAGGTCCAGTTTTCAATCCGCCATATCCGGTCGCTAAAGCAGCGAATGGAACTGATCCGGATGATCCGGAATATTTATAACCTCACCAAAAAGGAACCAAAGCGATTTTACCAGGCGGAGCAGTTTTATTTTTCACATCTGGATTCTGTCCTTGAACTTACCGAGAAGTATGCCTTTCTAACTTCACAGTCAAAAGTGAACCGTGACATGCAGTACACACTCGAAGACACCCAGCGAACTTTGATTGATATGACAGGGGTCGTAGAAAAAGACCTCTACCATGTCCTGTCCGATGATTATGACCATTTGAATTTTGAGATAGATGTAGCCAGGCATAGGCTAAATTCGGTAAAAGAAACGAAATACCTTGATGAAAAATGGAGGACGAAAAAATGAACGAGAAAGACCTCGATTTATTAAAAGACAGTGGCAATATCATGGATGATATCCTGGCAAATCCCTTCGGTGAGAAAGGGGATAGTGCTATGAAAGCAGTTAGTCCGGAGCAGGAAAGCAGGCCGGTAAAGCTGGTCGATGTTCTTCCGGAAGAAAATCGCGCAAAGGCGTATCAGCTGGCAGAGCAGATCGACCCGAAGAACCACCAGGCGATGATTATGTATGGAACACAGGCACAGGGGAAATTGCTTTCGTTCTCGCATGCGATGCTTGAACATGTCCAAAAAAAGGATGTCGGTGAAATTGGCGAAATCATCAGCGATCTGATGAAGCAATTGAACCATGTGAGCCCGGATGAATTGCGTGCGGAGAAGCCTTCTTTACTCTCAAGGATGTTCGGGAAAGTGAACGGTACCATTCAGGAAGTGCTGTCCAAGTATCAGAAAACCGGAGCTCAAATCGATCGAATTAGTGTAAAGCTCGACCGCAGCAAAAACGTTCTGTTATCTGACATTGGCATGTTGGAAAAATTGTATGAAACAAATAAAGAATATTTCCAGGCGCTGAATATTTATATCGCAGCAGGGGAAATAAAGCTGGAAGAGCTTCATGAAAAAACGATTCCTGCGCTGAAAAAGGCTGCAGCGGAAACGAATGACCAGATGAAGTTCCAGGAAGTCAACGACATGATCCAATTTGCCGACCGACTTGATAAAAGGCTGCACGATTTGAAATTAAGCCGTGAAATTACAATTCAAAGCGCGCCCCAAATCAGGCTGATCCAGAACACGAATCAAGCGCTCGTCGAAAAGATCCAATCATCAATCGTAACGGCGATTCCACTTTGGAAAAACCAGGTTGCGATTGCTTTGACATTAATCAGGCAGCGACATGCTGTTGAAGCACAAAAGCAGGTTTCCAAGACAACCAATGACCTGCTGCTGAAAAACGCGGAAATGCTGAAAACCAATACAATCGAAACAGCAAAAGAAAACGAGCGCGGCCTGGTCGACATCGAAACATTGAAAAAGACCCAGGAAAACTTGATTTCAACACTGGAAGAAACATTGCGAATCCAAGAAGAAGGCCGCACCAAACGCCGCATGGCCGAACAAGACCTCGCAGCCATGGAAAACGAACTTAGAATAAAGCTTCTCGAGATAAAAGGGAACTAAGAGAGTAGTGCGCACCTTCATTTCATAGGCGAGTTATTTAAAGAACTTATTATCTTATTGATTAGCAGTCCAACAAGTCTAAAAATTGGACTGCTTTTTAT
>NZ_JBAVFI010000419.1:0-1643 GCF_049588175.1 Mesobacillus sp. | reverse complement strand
TTTCAGGGTGCCGCTCCAATCTATTAGAATTAAATTTTAAAGTGACTTACTGTATCCTGAAGATTCTCAGCCATCTTGGATAAATTGTAGGATGAAGCTGAGACTTCTTCCATTGACGCCAACTGCTCTTCTGCTGCTGCAGCAACACCTTGACTATGTGCAGAGGATTCTTTAGAAATGGCTGTAATTCCTGATACCGTGGCGGATACCTGCTGAGTGCTTGCCGACATTTGTTGGGCCGTTGCGGCCATCCCATCTATTTGCTCGCCCATTTCCGCCATCGATCTTAAGATTTCTTCAAAACGATCCTGTGTTTTAACAACAATGCCAAGACCATTTTGAACCTCTTGCTTGACCATTTGCATCGACTCATTTGATTGGTCCATATCCTGCTGGATTTGCCTGATTAAATCAGAGATTTGGGATGACGAGTCTTGGGATTGTTCTGCAAGCTTTCGTACTTCATCTGCCACTACGGCGAAGCCTTTCCCATGCTCTCCGGCCCTTGCAGCTTCAATTGCTGCGTTCAGAGCTAATAAATTGGTCTGATTCGCGATGTCTGTAATCACTTTTGAAATATGACCGATTTGATTAGATCTTTCATTTAAAAGCTGAATTACACCGCTTGTATCATTAACAGAAGCGTGGATCATATTCATTTGCTGAGCTGTTTGTTCAACATACTTCCCGCCCTGTTTGGCACGCTCACTTGTTTCGGCTCCATTCTCAGCTATTGCCGCTGAAGCTTCTGCAATGTTGGAAACTCCAAATGTTAATTCCTCTAAAGCTCTCGCACTTTCTTCAATGTTATGGGTTTGTGCATCAGATCCACTTGCAATTTGTTGGATGGACTCTGTAATCTGTTCAGTTGCCTTGCTTGTTTGTTCTGCGCCGGCTGTTAACTCCTCGGAAGAGGCTGCTACCTGTTCGGATGTTTCCAAAACCGTTTTAATCATCCCGCTTAAATTTTCCTTCATATGGTTAAAACTATTAGATAGATCGGTTAGTTCATCACCTGAGTGATCAGCCACACTTGTTGTAAAATCACCCTTGCCTGCAAGCTCCAAGGCTCCAGTAATAGAAGTTAGCCTTTTCTGCAGCCTTCTCGTAAACCATAAGACCACAAGGGATGAAAGGATAATAACAATAACGACAAGAATCAAAAATTTTAACATGAATCCAGATAAAATCTTTTCAATAATGGATTGAGGCGCTCCTACATAGAGGATTCCGACAACCTCTCCATTTTCACTCTTCAATGGCATATAGGCTGTTTGATACTTGTTGCCAGCTACCTCAGCTTCACCATAATAATTTTTGCCTTCTTTTAAAACCACATTGGCCACTTCAGGAGACACTTGTGTTCCGATATTTCTTTCTCCATTTACGAGGACATTCGTAGCGATTCGTGTATCCCCCTGAAAAATGGTTACGGTGTCACCAGTGTCCCGTCCAATTGTGTCCACTATTTCAAAGTTTTCGTTAAAGGTCTGTTCTCCTCTGTATAACTGATCATTTTTAATTTCCCATTCTCCGGGGAATTTATTTCTTATGTATCGATCACTTAAGCTTAAATCTCCCTTCGCCTTTTCAATCGCAAAGGCCTTAATTCCCTTTGTTACTTCATTTACCACAACAGCACC
>NZ_JBAVFI010000418.1:0-2050 GCF_049588175.1 Mesobacillus sp. | reverse complement strand
GCTTATGGGTGCAGGGGACGAGGTAGTGAAGAAATTCGACCTCAGCTCACTTCGCCATATTCTTAGCGTCGGGGAACCGTTGAATCCAGAGGTTGTACGCTGGGGCATGAAGGTATTTCACCTCCGTATCCATGATACATGGTGGATGACAGAAACAGGTGCTCAGCTGATCTGTAACTATCCAAGCATGGAGATCAAGCCAGGCTCAATGGGCAAGCCAATTCCGGGCGTAAAGGCAGCGATTGTCGATGACCAGGGCAATGAACTGCCTCCGTACAGAATGGGCAATCTGGCAATCCAAAAAGGCTGGCCGTCCATGATGCATACCATCTGGAACAATCCGCAAAAATATGAATCTTATTTCATGCCTGGCGACTGGTATGTTTCCGGAGACTCCGCTTACATGGATGAGGAAGGATACTTCTGGTTCCAGGGCCGGATCGACGACGTTATCATGACATCAGGCGAGCGTGTCGGACCATTCGAGGTTGAGAGTAAGCTTGTTGAACACCCGGCTGTTGCTGAAGCAGGAGTCATCGGCAAGCCGGATCCAGTTAGAGGAGAAATTATCAAGGCATTCATCGCACTTCGTGATGGCTATGAGCAGTCAGATGAATTAATTGAAGAAATCCGCCAGTTTGTTAAAAAAGGCTTGGCAGCTCATGCTGCTCCTCGTGAAATTGAATTCCGTGATAAGCTGCCAAAGACAAGAAGCGGTAAAATTATGCGTCGTGTCTTAAAGGCTTGGGAACTAGATCTTCCAACTGGTGACCTATCCACAATGGAAGATTAATAAATTGATAATGACAAAAAGAGCGTGAATTTATTTCACGCTCTTTTTGCTTTAACCTCATGTGAAAAATGAACCTGCATACATTATTATATTTCTGAAAAATTAATTTAATTAATTTTAATTAGTGCTAAAATGGTAATAAAAGGATTTTATTATGGAGTTTGGCTAATAGAGGCAGAGGTGGAATATGAGACTTTCAGAGATTCATCCTATTTTTTATCATCTCAGAATAAACCAAAAGCAGCTTTTCCGATCTATTCATAATTTAAGGTACCAAAAAAACTTTGCAAAAACTTATTGTAAGGAATCCTATCCATTCACTTGCAAGAAGCATCAATCCCTCTTGAGAAGAAAGCTGGGTAATAGTGACCCACAGCTCCAGGAAAATAAAATCAATAACCTAAAGCTTGCAGCTAGTAAAATCGATGGCATTATCATAAGACCTGGAGAAATTTTTTCCTTTTGGGCATTAGTCGGAAAAACAACAAGGAGAAAAGGCTATATTGCGGGAATGCAGCTTTCCAGGGGAGAAGTTAAGACAGGGGTTGGCGGTGGAATCTGTCAACTAGCGAACCTGCTGTATTGGATGGCTCTTCATACTCCATTAGAGATAGTAGAAAGGCACCATCATAGCTTCGACCCTTTTCCTGATGAAGGCAGAGTGCTGCCATTCGGAAGTGGTGCAAGTGTGTTTTACAACTACATAGATTTACGGTTTAAAAATCCTGCAAATCATTCAATCCAAATTAGAACCT
This sequence comes from Mesobacillus sp., assembly GCF_049588175.1. GTDB lineage: Bacteria > Bacillota > Bacilli > Bacillales > Cytobacillaceae > Mesobacillus. The sequence goes on along the minus strand of NZ_JBAVFI010000418.1, from coordinate 502 downwards.
GGGTTACAAGCAAGCATTTAAAAGGGGCAATCTACTCAGATGCTGATTCAGGATTCTCTTATCATATTTTGGAGAAAAAACATCGCTTCGTTAAAGAAAACAACAAAACCTTTCGAGAAAATGAAATTTGGCGAAAGGTCGTTGATAAAAGGACAGGAAATTGCGTAGAAGAAGCTCTCCTCATTAAAAACTTTTCAGAAGTGAAATATGAAGTGCTTGAAGAAAAATTTCTGTAAGAATCCCTGCATACATTTATTGCAAGTAGGTTTAAACGATTTTATTTAAGAAAAGGATTGTAATCAGTACTGTTGGAAAACACATAGAGGAAAAACTGCATTTTTCAATTCTCTAGAAAGAATCTTGGACAATTCTATCGTTATTGACCAGGTTAGGAAAGAAAATCGATATGAAGATTTGTATATTATTTGATTATAAATCAATAGGATTAAAGATTTTGTTAGTAGTATTGTAGGCTAATAGGTATATTAAAGGAGCATTTATC
>NZ_JBAVFI010000417.1:0-3079 GCF_049588175.1 Mesobacillus sp. | reverse complement strand
GCATCACCCACGATCCGGCAGGAATTCGATGTGGTGTGGGACTTGATCCTTACTGGATAATTAAATTAAAACTTGAGCAGGAAACACCGAATCGACTCAGCTTATGCTGAGCTTATTTCGGTGTTTTTTTTGTCGGTTGAAAAAAGGAATAGGATTTTTGAGGGAGAATTATTTCGATATATAGAAAATTAGAAGTCACTATGGGACTCGGTGATTGAAATTCACGGGTTTTTTTCATGGCATTAACCTTTTGTGTGATTTGAAAAAGTTTATCTTTTAGAAGATTTTTAAAAAATAATGTGCACACTAAATCTTTTTCCAAAAAATCTCGTTAGCTTATCGGAGGTGAGGATATGACCGATCAGGAATTGATAGCCGAGGTGTTAAGCGGCAGCAGGGCGAGCCAGGAAATCCTGGTCCGGCGGCATTATAAGCTGGTATACGGATTTTTGTACCGGATGACTGGTGATAAGGAGCTCGCGCTGGACCTGACTCAGGAGACATTCATCAAAGTGTTAAATAATATTTCGAAATATAAGGGTTCAGCGGAATTCAAAAGCTGGGTTTTGACGATCGCCAGCAACCATGCGAAGGATTATTTTAAAAGCAAGGCGCATCGAAACAGCCGCAATACATATGAGCTTCAGGAACGGGATGCGAAAACGGAAAAGAGTGTATCCTCAATTTTTGAAAAGAACGAGAAACGAAAAGAGATCAAAGAGGCGCTTGATGAGCTTCCGGATTTCCAGCGAGAGGCGATCCTGCTTAAATACTACAATGATATGAAAATATCCGAAATCGCCCGGGTGACCAATGCGACGGAGTCGACGGTCAAATCGAGGCTGAAACAGGGGCTTGGAAAGCTGAAACTATATTTGAACAGGGGTGAGATGGATGAACGAAACACCAATTGATTATGACGTAAAAGAATATCTCGATTCCTATAAAATTGATTTTCCGAATGAAGATGAGATGGAAGCTTCGATTGAGTTCATCATGGCACAGGTGACTGTAAAAGAAAGAAGTTCTGCCATTCTGGTAAGGAAAGCAAAAGCATTAGTGATGAACAGCTCACGCGAACTGATGAATTTCAGCTGGCTGTTCTGGAGCTTGAATGGTCTATTTCTATTGCTTGGCGTCATCAGCCTGCTGAAGTTTAATTACAATCCTTATCTGACTGTATTTGCGCTCGCGCCACTGCCATTTTTCGTCGGGATTTTTGAAATCCTGAAGAGCAAAGACGAAGGTCTGGTCGAGCTGGAGCTGACGTTCAAATATAATGCCCAGCAAATTTTAACCTCAAGGCTGCTGGTGGTCGGACTCTATAACTTCGCTGTGAACATCATAATCTCTGTCATCACAGTTGCTGTTTATCCAGAAGTGCAGCTAGCAAACCTTTTTCTGGTCTGGACAATTCCATACGTATTTGCCACAGGCGTTGCGTTTTTTATCGCTTTAAAAACGAAAGGCATTGTCGCTAGCGGTACGATCATCGCCGTTTGGTTTGCTTTTTGCTATGGGGGCTTAATGATTCCCGAGGTCACAGAGTTTTTTCGAAAAATGAACCCTTTGCCTGCAGCGGGATTGATTCTGGCAGGAATCATTATTTGGACCATACACATTTTGAATTTTAGAAAAATCGATATTGGGAGAGAGCGTTATGAAGCTTAGAATCGAAAATGTTACCAAGGTATTTGGCGAAAAGCATGCAGTCGATGGCGTAACGGTGGAGCTGACAAATGGTGTATATGGATTCCTTGGTGCCAATGGTTCAGGGAAAACAACGCTGATGCGCATGCTTGCCGCAGTATCAAGGCCAACATCCGGGAGTATTACCCTTAACGGCGAGGAAATCGGCAAAATGGGCGACCGTTATCGCGACTTGCTCGGCTATTTGCCCCAGCATATCGGCTATTACAAGCATTTTACAGTGGAAAAATTCCTCTATTATATTGCCAGTTTAAAAGGACTGGAGAAAAACGCTGCCAAGGTTAAGGTGGCAGAGCTGCTTGAAACCGTCAATCTGACGGAAAAAAAGAAAACAAAGATGGGAAAGTTGTCTGGCGGTATGAAGCAGCGAGTCGGCATCGTTCAGGCGCTGTTGAATGATCCGAAGATCCTGATTGTTGATGAACCGACAGCAGGTCTGGACCCAAAAGAAAGAATCCGCTTCAGGAACCTGCTGGCGACGATTGCGAAGGACCGGATCGTGCTGCTGTCCACTCACATCGTGTCCGATATTGAGTACATCGCCAAGGAAATTTTGATCATGAAGGACGGCAAGCTGATTGAAAAAGATACGCCGCAAAACCTGATTCACGAAATCCAGAAGAAGGTTTGGTGTGTCACAGCCGGTGAAGCGGAAGTGCCCGCTTACCAGGCTTCCTATAAGGTTGGCAATATCTCAAGGCAGCCTGAGGGGATTGAGCTCAGGATCATTTCAGAGGAAAAACCAGCGGCCAATGCCGTCAATGTCCCTGTAAATCTTGAGGATCTCTATCTCTATTACTTTGACGAGGAGGTAGGAGCATGAGCTTGATTCAATGGGAATTGTCAAAGATTTTTAAGCAGAAGAGTCTCTATTTCGTGGGATTATTCCTGTTTGGCTGGTTTACCTTGGTTACTTTTACAAATACGTATGATACAAAGGTCACCCGCGAGGTTTTTAATGAGTGGGAAGGACCGATCACAGCAGAAAAAATAGCTGCTGCAGAGAAATTGAATGCAGAAGTGAGTGAGTATTTTTCAAAAGAAAATGCGGTAAATGAGCGGAAAAGTGCAGAGGCTGGGTTAACGGAAACGATTGCGATGTCCCAGAATATCGCGTCGACTATAAAAGAGCGAGAGGGTAACCTCAATCAATTAATAAAAGAAGCCGAATCGAAAGGGAATCAGTCGTTGGCGGCGAAACTCGATCTTCAAAAGGACATGTACAATGAGGTTAAAATCGACAGGATTTCTTATTATAAAGCTCCCCAGGAAGCAGTAGATTTCGTCAATGTATTCGGCCTCATTTTAACGGGAGCCTTCCTGCTGATCGGCTTATCAGGCATTTATTCAAATGAGCAGGCAACAGGAG
>NZ_JBAVFI010000416.1:0-2244 GCF_049588175.1 Mesobacillus sp. | reverse complement strand
TTCACAGTCCCCGCAACCTCACTGTTAATGCCGAGCTGGTCACTGCCATTCTGCGAGTTAAGAGTGTTGTCATATTGCTGGATTTCCGAGGTGATCCTCGTTTTCTCGCTCTTCTTGTCATATATTTCTTTTTCAATCGAAGCATTCACAAGATCCTGCGAAGACGTTCCGGTCCCCGTTGCCCCGTCTCCGGTAACAGGCAAGCTGTTATCAGTAGCAGATTCTGATACTGACAGCAAATACTCCAGCTGCTGGATTTGTTCATCGATCAAAGCCGATTCCCTGACAAGCTGGTTCTTTTCGGCTTCCAGCTTTTGCCGGTCCGCATCGTTCCCATCGGAGGCATACTCATACAATGGGCTGCCTGTGTCGACCTGGTCGCCTTCTTTTACAAGGAAGTTTTTAAAACCGCCTGGAGTGTCATTATAGTAGACATGATGCTCCTCAACTGGTGTGACGACGCCATCGGCATGCAGGGTTTTGGTCAAATCCTCTTTTCCAGTCGCTGTCCATTTATTAATATAAGAAGAGCGCACCGCTTTGCTGTCATCTTTTAATGCTAAGTACAGATTTCCTGAGACAAATAGAATGCCTGCAGATAATAGAATTGCTGTCTGTTTTTTCATATGGTGCACCTCCCTTAAAGAATTTTCTCAAATTGGACAAACGAAAAGAGCGCTGAGAACAGCCAGAACACGAGATTGATGCCAATGACCATCAATAGGACCATTCCTGGTTTTTTGCCGGTCAGCATTTTTACATACTTGAATTCTATGAAAATAGCCCACACTTTAAATAGAGAAATAGCTCCAAGGAAATAGATGATAAAGTCATTTCCAGTTATGTATTGGGCGATGACGCCAAGCGAGAACGGTGATGAAATTTTAATTAGTCCGAGCGTGGTTGCAAGCGGAATAATGATGACTTTTTCCAGCAGCAAGATCGGTAAAACAAATTGCTGGACCGTCACAAATTTTTTCAGACCGATGTCGGATAGCGTCCAAAAGAACAATGCCGGTATGAAAATCATCGCTGCTCCGTAAAAAAGACCCCAGATGATCTGGCCAAACATGAACAGCAACTTATGCAATTCATAATTTTCCTGCGAAATGGCGGTCAAATTTTTTGATAGATATTCTGACCCGATGCCAAAATAGGCACTGATGCCAAAAATCAGGCCGCTTAGCAGGAGGAGCATCGTCGTATTCTTCCAAACTCCGGGTACATACTCAGAATCTCGTAGCTTATATGTATATAAATCAGGATAAAAAAGGCCGCGAAGCACGGGCAATCGGTTATTCATTATATGTCCCCCAGATTCTTTCTTGTATAGTTCATTTTATATGATAAAAATCAAAAACTGAAATGATAACAGGATATTTTGTGGAAATTTTTTTAAATATGTCACAAAATGGGATGCACCATTTTCTGTATTCAACAAATTCCTCACGATTCCCTTCCCCTTTTTTCAAAATCAAACATCCCCCCTCCTCTAATAACTCATTTTTGGGTATAATAGAAGAATATGTTTTTTTCGGATTTCTTAAATGATTGTACAAACACGTGTTGAATGGTCCGCTGCTTATAACAGCTGGATTTTACAAAAAATCAGTGGCCTCTATGGCCGATTGATGTTGTGAGAACGGAGGAATGGTTGTGGCTGTCATACCTGAGAATCAGGCACCAATTTTAAAAGAAGCCGCCTCAAAATTGAATACGCTACTCAAGCCTGAGGTCGAGGAGGATGCACGCCTTGTCCAGAAAGGGCTGATGTTGTATCGTCAGGGGACGGTCCACCATCTGAAATATATGGTGAAGTCGATCTGGGCAACGGTCCAGGATGTTACGCCAGTGCGGGTCTACATAAATATGACCGATCCTCAGGAAAGCAGCTGCACCTGCCCTGCCGATTCGTTTTGCCGCCACCGGCTTGCCGCTTTCTTTCAGGCTTACAGTGATGTAGCGAGCGTTGGCGACTGGGTCGAAGGTTGGCGCAAGCCTGCCAAAGAATCGTTGAATGCGGAAAAATGGGGGCTGCAGAAGGCAAAGGATCTTGTGAAAAAAGATACCCGTAACAGCCATGATTACGATCAGTGGATTGCTTCGTTTACAGAGAGCTTCCAGGAGATTATGAAAGGCCAGGGTGAGCCGAAGCCTTATGTCGTGCCGGGATTGTTCCGGACTTATGTCCGACGGGTTGAAGTTTCCTCCCCGCTTGAAGCTGTTTGGAAAAATCTATATATG
>NZ_JBAVFI010000415.1:0-12954 GCF_049588175.1 Mesobacillus sp. | reverse complement strand
GTCATTAACATATGTAGAAAGAAAAGATTTGCGGAGGATGATGAAAAGGGTGATTGGCGGAACTCCAATTAAGTATCCGCAGAGGTATAAATTTAGGACACCTGTGTATCAAATTGAAAATCTGAAGGCGCCAGTTCTGCTGATTCATGGCAGGAATGACCACAATGTTTCGATCGAGCATTCATATCGCATTGAGAAGAGGCTGAAGGAATTGGACAAGCCTGTGGAAAGCTGGTATTTTGATGAATATACGCATTATTTTCCGCCAGTAATGAACCGGAAAATTGTTGAGGATTTAACGAATTGGATGAAAATACAATCACAGCAATGATAAAATGGACTTATAAGTGACCAAGAAGAGGAGCGAGAATGATGGGAATGCCATTAGAGTTGAATACAATGATCGTAACAAAGGGCCGGGAGCAGCGGCTCGAAAACAATTTCTTCTCTTTGAGAAAGGAAGGCTACAGGCTTTATCCAATTGACATTCCACTAGAAGTGAAAAAGACGATCGAGGGTGACTTGACAGGAACCGGCGTCATTCAAAAAGTCGAGTGGACAGAAAATACGACAACACTTACCTATCAATTAATCGCATTGAATTCAACAAACTAAACAGGGCATAAGTGCTCTGTTTTTTTGCTTAACGAATTGTTGTAGATAGGGCAAATAAATCTTTCTTAAATACTGGCTCTGTTAATGCTTATAGTTGAATTTTTAAATCCTGTTGATTGTAGCGGAAATCAACAATAAGTTATCAGAGCTAGACAAAGAAAAGAGCTGCATACGCAGCCCTAAATTAGATGATTATTACCATATGAACAATCCAACAACCATTGCACTTAACAGGGAAACTGCCATTCCGCTTACTAGTAACTTCCAAACATTTTTTCCTATTATGTGTGATTTTTCTTCATCCACTACGGAATTGAATGTTCCGTAAATCATTCCAACTGTACTGAAATTGGCAAATGACGTTAGGAAGGTCACCGCTACAGCCACTGTATGCGGAGCCAAGTTGCTAATTTTATCCTTTAAGTCGAGCATTGCCACAAATTCATTCGTAGCTAGTTTTATTCCCATTAATTGAGCAACATACATGGCATCCTTACCTGACAACCCGAGCAAGTATGAAAATGGGCTGAAAATCACTGAGAAAATTTTCTGAATGGTCAATCCATTAACAAAGAATCCTAATATCCCATTTAAACCAGCCGTCAATGCTACATAACCAATAACCATTGCTGCAATGACAAGAACCATCCGGCCACCTACAAGCATACTGTTGGAGATGGTGGAAAAGAAATCCTTTCGCTGCCCTTTTTCCGGAACATAAACGATATCTTCTTCCTTGCTGACTACAACTGGGTTTAACATGTTTGCAATCAATAGGGCATTCAAACAGTTTAACGGGATCGCTGCAAAAACATATGTCGCCGGGACCATTGATAAATAAGCCCCTATGATGGATCCGCTAATACTGCTCATGCTCATGATTCCAAAAGTCAGCAAACGCTGTTGACTTAATCCGGCGAGTTGCTGACGGATTACTGCAAGTGCTTCAGTGTTACCCAGGAACATCATTTGGATTGAGAAGAAGCTCTCAAGTTTAGGTAAACCGGACACTTTTGCGATCAGCCAGCCTACTTTGTCTATAATCCAAGTTAGAATACCGAAATACGTCAGGATATCAAAGAAAGTAATGATGAAGATGATCGGCATCAAGGCGCTAAAAAAGAAATCGACGTATTCATTAGCCATAGCGGAAGGGAAAACGAAAGATATCCCTTCATTTGCGCATGAAATAAGCCAGGTGAAGAAAGATGCGATCTGATTAATTACCCATGTTCCTATCTTTGTAGATAACATAAACCATGTAATCAGAAATTCTACCACTAATAACAACAATATGAATTTCCACTTAATATTTCGTTTATTTGGTGAAAGTAGATAAACAAGTCCTAGAACAACAACAACTCCAATTGAATTCAAAAGAAAATACAATGTCATAACCTCCTCGGAATATTATTCCTATAAATAATTAATAAATACAAAAAAGCCCTTATTTTTCGCACTTTCCGCCTTAGGACAGAAAGCATCGAAAAATAAGAGCTTGTATGTAATACAAAACCAGTGTCAAACAGAAAAGCATGTAGAGATGTATGTCTGAATGAAACGAAACCAGAGAATTTCAAATCTGCTATATTGCATATTTCCTTAATGTTTTTTTTATAAGAAAGTAATAGTGCGATCATTTTTGCGTTCATTTTACTTATAAACATAGGAAAAGGCCATCTCCCGAAGGAATGGCCTTTAACAAAATAGATTATGCAGTTGGTCCGCCTTTTTCTTCAATTTCGGACGGCACATTTGAGAACTTCTTGAAGTTTGCACGAAACTTCTGCGCAAGCTCGTTTGCTTTTGCATAATATGCTTCCTCGTTACTCCATGTTTTTACTGGCTGAAGAACATCGTCAGGAACACCCGGTACGTGTAGTGGAATGTCCAGACCAAAAATTTCATCCTTCACTGTTTCAACATTGTTCAATTCGCCTTCAAGAGCGGCCTGAACCATTGCACGTGTGAAGGCCAGCTTCATCCGGCTTCCAGTTCCGTACTCTCCACCAGTCCATCCTGTGTTAACGAGGAATACCTTCGCATTATGCTCATCGATTTTTTCGCCAAGCATCTCAGCATAGCGTGTCGCAGCAAGCGGCAAGAAAGGGGAACCGAAGCAGGTAGAGAATGTTGCTTGTGGTGATGTGATGCCGCGTTCTGTTCCTGCAAGCTTTGATGTATAGCCACTCAAGAAGTGGTACATTGCTTGCTCCTTGGTAAGCCTCGCAATTGGAGGCAACACTCCAAAGGCGTCAGCAGTCAAGAATACAATCGTATTCGGATGTCCGGCAATACTTGGTTCAACGATATTATCGATTGCCTGGATTGGATAAGCTGCGCGAGTATTCTCGGTCAGTGAGCTGTCATCATAGTCCGCAACGCGTGTTTCACTGTTAACAACAACATTTTCAAGTACAGAACCGAAGCGGATCGCTTCATAAATCTGCGGCTCTTTTTCCTTGGAAAGATTGATGCACTTTGCATAGCAGCCGCCTTCAACGTTGAAAACACCGTTTGCCGACCAGCCGTGCTCATCATCGCCAATCAATCGGCGGTTCGTATCAGCAGACAAGGTGGTTTTTCCTGTTCCGGATAATCCGAAGAATAAGGCAACATCACCTTCACGCCCTACGTTAGCAGAGCAATGCATGGATAGGATGCCGTTTTCAGGAAGAAGATAATTCATGACAGAGAAAATAGACTTCTTCATTTCTCCAGCATATTCAGTACCGCCAATCAGAACGACGCGCTTCTCAAATGAGATGATGATAAATGTTTCTGAGTTTGTCCCATCTTCCTTTGGATCAGCTTTGAAGGTAGGTGCAGAAATGACAGAAAATCCCGCTTCATGGCTAAGCAGTTCCTCTGCATCCGGGCGAATGAATAATTGGTGGGCAAATAAGTTGTGCCACGCATACTCGTTAATGACCTGTATAGGAAGGCGGTACTTCTTGTCTGCACCAGCAAAGCCTTTAAATACAAAGACTTCTTCTTTTTCTTTCAGGAAATTCAAAACTTTATTATAAAGTTTCGTAAAGGATTCCTCAGAAATTGGCTCGTTGACAGAGCCCCAGTCAATCTTATCCTTTACCGATTCCTCTTCTACAATAAATTTATCCTTAGGGGAGCGGCCAGTGTATTTTCCAGTAGTGGCTCTCACTGCACCTGTTGAGGTCAACAGACCTTCATTACGATTCAAGACTTTTTCAACCAGCTGCGGGACAGATAGCTGTACCTGTATATTGCTTCCTTTTAATAAAGCTGAAAGTTCATTGGAAATTCCTACAACATTCATCCGAGAATACCTTCCTTTTTAAAAGATTGATATATTGAAAGTGTTTACATCTCGCTATTAGTATAGCACATTACATTAATTAATCTATACTAATGCTCGAAAAAATTCCCTCTTTTACAAAAATGTACATATATATAGAAGAAGGCCGGAGCAAGAGCCAAATAACTCCACCCTAGGATTTTAACACACTAACGCATTGGGGGTCAGACCCCCAGGGGATTAACGCATTAACGTGGTGGGGGTCTGACCCCCGGCGCTTTAATGTGGGAAAGTTCTGCAGGAATCGACATTTTCTGAAGAAAAGGATTGACATGTAATTATAGGTTCGTTATGATTTTGATTTGAACGGATACTCTCTTATCCCGAGCTGGTGGAGGGACAGGCCCAATGAAACCCAGCAACCTGCAAACGAGAAATTACTCCTGAGTACAGGTGGATTTTTCGGGCAAAGGTGCTAACCTGACGCAAGGGAAATGCCCTTGAACGATAAGAGCGAAAGGCGCAGATTGAAGCAAAAACCTTTCCTCAAGCATGGAGAGGTTTTTTATATTGTTTTCTTCTGTATTCTGTCTGCTTATTCTTTAACAATAGCAGTCGATCTGCCTTCTTTGGTGTCATTGCTCCCATGGGTAGGATTAGAAAAAGTTAACTCAGCACGAAGGTTAAACAAAATTTTCTAATAAAAACTCAGCGTTTATTTCATACTACGTAGGGAATGAGTACCGTATCACACCGAGGTTTGTATCGGGACAGCCTCGATCAATTTCTTATAAATGAGGGAGGAAATCAGATGTCAACAAAACGTCGTTTGTTCACTTCTGAGTCAGTAACAGAAGGCCATCCGGATAAAATTTGTGATCAGATCTCTGACGCAATTTTGGATGCGATCCTTGCTAAGGACGCCAATGCTCGTGTTGCTGCAGAAACATCAGTTACTACAGGCCTTGTACTAGTTGCAGGGGAAATCACAACATCTACATACGTAGATATACCAAAAATCGTTCGTGAAACGGTTAAGGAAATCGGTTACACTCGCGCTAAATACGGTTTTGACTCTGAAACATGCGCAGTATTGACTTCTATTGACGAGCAGTCTGCCGATATCGCAATGGGTGTTGACCAAGCTCTTGAAGCTCGTGAAGGACAAATGTCTGACGATGAGATCGAAGCAATCGGTGCTGGAGACCAGGGCTTAATGTTCGGTTTTGCATGCAACGAAACAAAAGAGCTTATGCCTCTTCCGATTTCATTGGCACACAAGCTTTCACGCCGCCTGACTTTAGTTCGTAAGGAAGAAATCCTTCCATACCTTCGTCCGGATGGAAAAACTCAAGTAACAGTTGAATACGATGAGAACGACAAGCCTATCCGCATCGACACAATCGTTATTTCAACTCAGCACCACCCAGAAGTTTCCCTGGAGCAAATCCAGCGCAACCTTAAAGAACATGTCATCAATCCTGTTGTACCAGCAGAATTGATCGACGAAAACACTAAATACTTCATCAACCCAACTGGCCGTTTCGTAATCGGCGGACCACAAGGTGATGCAGGATTGACTGGCCGTAAAATCATCGTTGATACTTACGGCGGATATGCTCGCCACGGCGGCGGTGCATTCTCTGGTAAGGATCCTACAAAAGTTGACCGTTCAGCTGCATACGCTGCACGTTACGTTGCTAAAAACATCGTAGCTGCTGGCCTTGCTGAAAAAGTTGAAGTACAGCTTGCATACGCGATCGGTGTTGCCCGTCCGGTATCTATCTCAATCGATACTTTCGGAACAGGCAAAGTAAGCGAAGAAGTATTGATCGATGTTGTTAACAACAACTTCGACCTTCGTCCAGCAGGCATTATTAACATGCTTGACCTTCGTAAGCCGATCTACAAGCAGACAGCAGCTTACGGACACTTCGGCCGTACGGATGTTGATCTTCCTTGGGAGCGCACTGACAAGGCGGAAGCATTACGCACACAAGCACAAGCTTAATAAAATCGAAAAGGGAGTTGCATAGAAATATGTAACTCCCTTTCTTATTTTCCGTCTTATTAAAAGAAAAGCGCAAAGGAATACAGGACCTAAATACCCCCAAGAATGGAGTTTCTGGTTTGCATCTAGACCAAAAGGTGTAAAATAGAGTATTACCTTATATTTCCCTAAGTTTTTACTGCAAATTTTTCACCATTAGTGGTAGTATTAGATGGTATGTTTTTAGATGAGCTTAACGAATCAACAATAAATTTTTTCTGAAATGGAGAAGGTGAAGTACATAATGTGTGGCTTTATCGGTTGTGTACATGAAAAAGCACAAGAATTCAGCAGCGAACAAAAGCAGCTGTTTAAAAATATGAACGATATCATTACCCACCGTGGACCGGACGATGATGGGTATTTTTATGATGAGCATATCCAATTTGGCTTCCGCCGTCTGAGCATTATTGACATTGAAGCGGGACACCAGCCCTTAACTTATGAAAATGAAAGATACTGGATTATTTTCAATGGCGAGATTTACAACTATCTTGAGCTTCGCGATGAATTAATTGAAGAGGGACTTAAATTCGAGACTCACTCTGATACAGAAGTCATCATTGCTCTTTACAGCCATTATAAAGAGCATGCTGTTGATAAGCTTCGTGGAATGTTCGGTTTTGTGATCTGGGATAAACAGGAACAAACCCTATTTGGAGCACGCGATCACTTTGGCATTAAGCCATTCTTCTATTTTGAAGACGGAGACCGCACGTATTTTGGTTCTGAAAAGAAGAGCATCCTGCTTGCATTAGAGAATGATGTCCTTGATTACAAGGCATTGCAGCATTATTTAACGTATCAGTTCGTTCCAGAACCAAACACATTGTCTGAAGGCATTTACAAGCTTGAGCCAGGGCATTATTTTACAAAGAAAATCGGTTCACCAATGGAGATCAAGCGCTATTGGAAGGCAAGCTTCTCGCCAATCCATAAAACTGAGGAAGAATTCACGAAGGAAATCAGAGATGTCATGTTCGAATCAGTGAAAATGCATATGCGCAGTGATGTGCCGGTTGGTTCTTTCCTTTCAGGTGGAATCGACTCTTCCATCATCGCTTCGATTGCCAAGCAGTACCACCCTGCAATCAAGACATTCTCTGTTGGATTCGAACAAAACGGATTCAGCGAAATTGATGTTGCAAAAGAAACGGCTGACAAACTTGGTGTTGAAAACATAAGTTATGTAATCAGCCCGCAGGAATATATGGATGAACTTCCAAAAATCATGTGGCATATGGATGACCCGCTCGCCGATCCGGCAGCTATACCTTTATACTTCGTTGCCCGTGAAGCAAGGAAGCATGTGACCGTTGTTCTTTCTGGTGAGGGGGCTGACGAGCTTTTTGGCGGCTATAATATTTATCGGGAACCGCAAGATCTTGAAGTCTTCAACAAAATTCCTCAAGTTGGAAAATCCATGCTTAAGGGCATTGCCAAAATGATGCCTGAGGGAATGAAGGGCAAGAGCTTCATTGAACGTGGCGTGACACCGATGGAGGAACGCTATATCGGCAACGCTAAAATGTTCACGGAAAAAGAGAAAAGCGAGCTTCTCCATGTATACAATGGACAGTACGATTACAGAGATATCACGAAGCCTCTTTATCGAGAGAGCAGAGGATACGATCCTGTAGATACGATGCAATACATTGATATCCATACATGGATGCGTGGCGATATTTTATTGAAGGCTGATAAAATGACGATGGCTCACTCACTTGAGCTTCGCGTTCCATTCCTTGACAAGGTTGTATTTGAAACAGCTTCTAAGATTCCAACGAGCTTAAAAACTGCTAATAATACAACTAAATATATTTTGCGTAAAGCAGCTGAAGGGGTTGTACCTGACCATGTGCTGACTCGCAAAAAGCTTGGATTCCCTGTTCCAATCCGCCACTGGCTGAAGGACGAAATGAACGAATGGGCAAAGAATATCATCAAGGAAAGCAGCACAGACCATCTGATCAATAAAGCATATTTGTTGAAGCTTCTTGATGACCACTGCCAGAACAAGGCTGACAACAGCCGTAAAATCTGGACTGTATTGATGTTCATGGTTTGGCATGATGTTTATGTCGAAAAAAAATACTCCTTCCAGAAGGAGTATGAAACTCAAAAAGTATTACAGTCATTAAAAGGCTAATCATTAGGGAAGGAAGGTAATTGCCTGCCTTCCCATCTGCACCCATGCATCAGTGAAATCATGCATGGGTGCTTTTTTATTTTTCTCACCCGTAAGCGGGTCATTAAAATATACATAATCTTTGTCATATCCCGTCACCAGCACCGAATGTTCCTTTGTCGTTACCGAGACTGCGCCTTTCGGGGTGTACCATTTCTGGAAAAAGCTATCGTCTATCTTTTTATACTCAGTATTCGTGATTAGCCATACAGGACGGCTGTCGGAAAGGTGAACTTTCAGCTCAAGGAAATCAGCACCGGTCAAATCCTTTACTTTGCCAGGAAGGTACTTATCAGCAAGTTCAGCTATTGGCTTGTGATAGACACCAAGCCCTGGTTCTGAGTAGGTATACATATTGCCGACGAAGCCTTCGTTTGGGTCGCCAAAATAAATATTTCCATTAGCCAGCTTGTATTCTGCAGGATTTTTCTTAATTTCTTTTGCAAGGGTAAGCTTGTCCACCGATATTCCCTTGTACTGCAGGAGCATGGCCAGACTTGTGACCTCACAGCCTCTTGGCAGCTCAGGCATTTGCCGAATTGTCGGTGCATCTATTAAAACGGATTCCTTGATTGGGATGATGGCAACCTGGTAATCATCCTGGGCTGTTGGAGCAGATCTTGCTTCCGGAGTATCCAGCCAGTTCTTTACTGACTGGACAGCTTTTGCAACATGCGCAGACTGCAGGTTTTCCAGCAGAAACGCCCCAGCCACCGACACGAAAACGAGCATGAACATCAGGATGGATTTTATCATGCTATTTTGTTTGCTGATTATGAGCAAAAACAAAGCTAGCAACGGTATAATGGCCGCGATAGATAAATATAATGAGTTCATCAACCATCACCTGCTCTCTCCGCATAAATAAAATTATATACGGGTATAGTATATAAATTAATATCGGTTTAATCAGGGATTTTTTAAGTGCAGATGCTATTGTTCATTTCTGTTTTGAAGCTGTTTGTAGTACTGTCCTTTTTCTGCGTATTCTCTTGAAATCCGTTCCATATCTCGGATATCTTCATCTGTGAGCTCACGGATTACTTTTGCCGGTCTTCCAAACGCTAAAGTATTCGGCGGGATCTTTTTTCCCTGAGGAACGAGGCTGCCAGCTCCTATGAAGGCGCCTTCCCCAATTTCTGCCTGGTCAAGGACGATGGACCCCATTCCAATCAGCGCTTTTTTCCTAATGATGCAGCTATGAAGGATGACCTGATGCCCAATTGTCACCTCGTCTTCGAGGATAAGCGGATTGTTTGGGCTTTGGTGCAAGACGGAGTTATCCTGAATGTTCACTTTGTTACCGATAATAGTAGGCGCGACATCTCCGCGGATAGAGGTGTTAAACCAGACACTTGAATCCTCGCCTATTTCAACATCGCCAGTAATCGTTACATAATCGGCAATAAATGCGGAATCAGCTATTTTTGGTGTTTTTCCTTTATAAGGGTAAATCATTGTACACTCTCCTGTGAAAAATAGATTTTAGAATGCTTTAATTTTTATTTTTACCTAATTATATATTATAGTTCTTTTAAAGAACCTTGATAAGTTATGCGAAACACAGTCATTCATAAAATGAGAAAATAAATTCAACAAAGATAAAGTAATAACTGGGGGAATGGTCATGTGGAAATGGGAAGCAGACGGAGAAGCTAAGGCTGTTATCGTTATGGTCCATGGTGCGCTTGAGCATCATCGCCGATATGGCTGGCTTATTGAAATGTGGCGCTCATCCGGCTTTCATGTCATCATGGGGGATCTGCCGGGACAGGGTATGACAACTAGAGCAAACCGTGGCCATATTGATTCATTTGATGAATACATCATTGAAGTAAAAGAGTGGATCCAGGCAGCGTATGATTTTAATCTGCCGGTATTCTTATTGGGCCACAGCATGGGGGGACTTATTGCCATCAGGATGCTGCAGGAGGAGCATATGGAGCTTGCTGGACTGATTCTGTCTTCACCTTGTCTGGGATTGGTTAAGTATCCTTCAAAATTTTTAAATATGCTTTCACATGGCATCAATATTGTCATGCCTACGTTGCGCATGTCTCCTGGCTTAACGGTAGAAATGGCGACGAGGAATGAAGATGTCCTGGCAATTGATCAGAATGACTCGCTTTATATCACCAAGGTGTCAATCAGATGGTACCGTGAACTGGCTGCCGCAATGGAACTTGCCTTTGAAAATATGGAAAAAATACAAGATGTACCTACGCTGCTGATACAGGGTGGAGACGATAAAATAGTAGATAAACGTTCAGTGAAGGAATGGTTCAACCATGCTCCGCTTTCTGAAAAGCGTTATAAAGAATGGCCGAAATGCTATCATGAGGTCTTCAATGAGCCAGAACGTGAGGAAGTATTTAATTACTCGATGGATTTTGTCATGAGTCAGCTTAAGTCAATTGGATATGTGTATTAAGTAGATTTTTTTAGAAAGGGTGAAGGTGTATACATGATAATTCCATCTATGCCGCTTAGTTTAATGTACCGTGTATACCGTCAAGTCCTGCCGCAAGTACACCGGGAGCTATCTTACTGGAAAAGCAGGGCTGAGGAAATCCCGAATCCTGAATTAAGAAAACAGGCTCTTGCAAGTATTGAGCACAAAACGTTCCATTGTGAGGGTGGTTCAGTTTTAAGCCTTACCGCCAAAGGGAATTATAAGCAGGCGATCAGGTTTATTGTTGCTTACCAGACGATCAGCGATTATCTTGATAATCTTTGCGATCGGAGCACATCATTAGATCCTGCGGACTTTGCCGCCCTTCACGAATCAATGGCGGATTCTCTCAGCCTGGACAGCCAATTGAAAAATTATTATCGAGAGCGGGAAGAGCAGGACGATGGAGGCTATCTGTTAGAGCTGGTAACAGTCTGTCGTGAGGTTTTAGCTGAGCTTTCTAGTTATCGACACATTCAGGAGCATCTAGGTGAGCTTTGCAATTATTATTGTGACTTGCAAATCCATAAGCATGTCGAGGTAAAAGACCGTGTGCCTAGGCTGAAAACATGGTTTGACGGACATCGGGGTGATATTCCTGATATGGAGTGGTATGAATTTTCAGCCTGCACAGGGTCAACACTCGGCATCTTTTGTCTTGTGTCATATGCCCTGCGCGATGATTTCAAACCTGAGTACGCAGATAGCATCCGAAATGGATACTTTCCATACATACAGGGCCTTCACATTCTCCTTGATTATTTTATTGACCAGGAAGAAGACAAGGCAGGCGGCGATTTGAACTTCTGCTTCTACTATGAAAACGAAGAAGCACTATTTAAGCGTTTGAGGCATTTTGTAAAAAATGCAGATTACCATACGTCCCAGCTGCCGCATCGACGGTTCCATAAGCTGATTA
This sequence comes from Mesobacillus sp., assembly GCF_049588175.1. Taxonomy (GTDB): domain Bacteria; phylum Bacillota; class Bacilli; order Bacillales; family Cytobacillaceae; genus Mesobacillus. The sequence continues at coordinate 1,453 of NZ_JBAVFI010000415.1, read as the reverse complement.
ACCGCGGATTACTTGGAGTTTATCTATCTGATGAAAAAGTAAGGCACCAGGAAAAAATAAAAAAGCTCGCTCGTGAAATGATCCGGACAGCAGGACCTGTCAGCTATTTCTTTTATATAAATGGACGAGCCTATCGTTCCTTGCAAAAGTGGGTGCCCTCCAGCGTTGTGAGAGCTTTTATAAAGTAAAGAAACAGCCAGGGGATTTTTCTCTGGCTGTTTTTATTGGTGGAGATGGGATGTAACTCGTATTAAAACTGTTTCAACCGGAGATAAAACTGCTTCAACCGGAGATAAAACTGCTTCAACCGGTAATAAAATTGTTCCAACCGGTAATAAAATTGTCCCAACCGTGAATAAAACTGTCCCAACCAGGAATAAATCTGTTCCAACCGTGAATAAAACTTTTGAACAGTGAACAAAAGCCTACCAAAGTGAGAAAAAATTAATCTAACCTGGATATAATCCTTCAAAAAATGATGATTTTACATTTCTGCAATAAAAAAAGGGTTTCTCATCAGGAGAAAAACCCTTATCAATTACCTTTTTTCAATCGCAATAATAAATGGCGGATTGTTTTTTTTGTTCAAAAATCTGTACTCGAGAACATGAGCCATGCTTTGGTCTATCGATTTGACATAGCGGAGCAGATAATCACGTTCTACCGCGCCTTCGGGATGCCCGTGATAAATAACAATCACGATAATGCCCTCTGGTGCCATGATTTCAAGCAGTTGATCAATTGCTTGAATTGTCGTCTGTGGAACCGTGACGATGTTTTTATCCCCACCAGGCAAATATCCCAGATTGAAGATCGCTCCGGTAATTTTTCCAAAATGCAGCGGAGGAATACACTCCATCACATGTTCGTGGCCGGTATGGAAAAGTGTGACCCGTTCCAGTAGGTCATGCTCTCTTAGTTTCGTTTTACAGGTCATAAGTGCCTCATCCTGGATGTCAAACCCATAGATCCTGCCGGTGCTACCAACCAAATTGGCTAGAAATATTGTATCGTGCCCGTTTCCGACTGTTGCATCAATTGCAATATCACCTGGTTTTACTGCAAGCTCCAACAGGTTCCTCGCGAATGGCAAAATGCGTTCCAGTTTCATTCTGATATCACCACTTTATTGCCGGCATAATATTTTCCCTGCCAGCTGTCCCGCCGTTTCAATTCTGCATCAATCGAATTCAGCACTTCCCATTTATTGACGCTCCACATCGGACCAACCATTAATTCGATTGGGCCATCTCCTGTAATCCTGTGGATAATCATTTCAGGAGGCAGGATCTCAAGCTGGTCACAGACTAGCTTTACATAATTCTCTAAAGTAAGGAACTCAAGCAATCCTTTTTCATACTGTTTTACCATTGGGGTTCCTTTTAATAAATGGAGAAGGTGGATTTTTATCCCCTGGACGTCGAGTTTTGCTACTTCACGGGCAGTTTCCATC
>NZ_JBAVFI010000414.1:0-2399 GCF_049588175.1 Mesobacillus sp. | reverse complement strand
ATCTATGGTGGAACCCTGCGGTTGAGGAGCAGGCTGCAGATCGTGCTCACCGGATGGGTCAAAAAAATACCGTCCAGGTAATCAAGCTGATAGCCCGCGGAACAATTGAGGAAAAAATGAATGAACTGCAGGATCGAAAAAGAAATATGATTGAAGAAATTATTGAAGAAAAAGCGACCGCAACCCTAACAGAAGAAGATATCCGGGAAATCCTGATGATTTAGAGGCTCATAGAGAGTTGTGACTTTAAGAATTGAGAAAAAAAGCCGATAATAATATTGATGTCCTTTTAAAGACTGAATGGTGAAAGAGGAGAGATTTTATTGGCTAATCAAGGATTGAATGTGGGGAAGCAGGCGCCGGATTTTACTTTGCCTGGCACGAACAATAAACAATATACATTATCAGACTACAGTGAGCAGCCGGTCATTCTTGTTTTCTTAAGGGGAACGTGGTGACCGAATTGCCGGAATCAGCTGGTCCAGCTGAACGAATTTTATGATGTCTTAAGGGAAAAAGGAATCCAGATCCTTGGGATTGCCGGACAGAACTTAAATGGTATCCAGGTATACGTGGATAAAGAGGGAATCAAGATTCCAATCCTTTCGGATGAAAAAAGAACAGTCATCAAACAATACGAAGTATTCGTGCCAATTAAATGGGATAGCTTCCGGATCGCGATCCCAAGTACGTACGTTTTGGATAAAAACCATACGATCCAGTACAGTTATATCGGAGACTCACAATTTGACCGTCCTGCGATAGAAGAAATTATCCAGATGGCCAAAAGTCTTGAGGCCACATCTGAAGGACCTGGACAAGCTGCCGATTCGGGCCAGGCTGCGGTTTTTGTTGGAGCGATGAAGGAGACATTCAACGACATTGTTTTCTCTACCCAAACGATCAAGCAGAGCGTAAACCATAATTTATCTTCAATTGACGATCTGGCTGCTCAGCTCGAGCACAATAATGAGGCACTTTCACAATTTTTCTCTGTCTTCGAACAGATGGAATCTAAAATAAATAGGTATAGTGATACGATTCGTAAAGTGGTGGAGGAAACGTCGGCAATCTCCGAGGATAATAAACAGGCTTCAGCGCATATGGCACAGACATCTGAATTGCTTAAAGAGCTTGTGAGCCTGACGCAAATGGTCGGCAGCATCAGTTCAACGATTTCAGGCATTGCCGCACAGACGAAAATCCTGGCACTTAATGCATCAATCGAGGCAGCACGTGCCGGTGAGCATGGAAAAGGTTTTTCCGTAGTGGCGAAGGAAGTTGGAAAGCTCGCGACTGCTTCAGCCGAGGCTTCGCAAGATATTTCAGCTCAGCTCAATGGAATTGAAACTAAAATTAACTCCAGCTTCGATTCCTTTAAGGATTTTGACGGTCTTATGCATCAAATTGATGTGAAGGTTCAAGGTCAAAATAGGGAATTAACAGATGTTTCTTCAGGAATTCAGTCCATCCGCAATGAAAGCTCTGAGCTTGCTGAAAGCCTTAGACAAATTACAGAACAGCAGCAGATGCAGCAGAAACGGATTTTGTCCGTCAAAGAGCAGGAGTATACAATAGCATCTGAAATAGAAGGAATCCACAAGGACATTGAGGAAAATAATAACCTTCTCCTTGAATTGGATAAAAGATTGTAAGATGTACTTCTATTAATTCGTTACAAAAAACCCCCTTGAGCTATACAAGGGGGTTAACTTGTTCCTTAGATTTTACATCGCATTTTCACTATCAAGATAATGCTTTAGTGTTTGCTGAAGGGTTCCTCTTGTCTCTGCCTTCTGGAGAAAGCTAATTCCTGTATGGATCATTTTTCTCACAAGCTCAGGGCGCATTCCTGTAATGACAGCCTTTGAACCCATCATGTTGATCCCATTCAATACTTTTTGGAAATGGTCAATTACGTTCATTTCCATTTCTGCAATACCGGATAGATCCATAATCAGAGTTTGGACTTTAAGTCGGGAAATATCCATCAGGACTTTTTCCTCGATAATCTGCATACGATATTCATCGATCATGCCAATCAAAGGCAATACTGCCACTGAAGTGCTGATTGGAATGATAGGAACAGATAAATGTTCTACTAATTTTCTCTGAGAGTTCAAAAGCTCATCCTTATAATTGGTATAGGTCAGGAAGAAGGTATTCAAAAATTGGTCAACCTGGTCATTGATTCTCTTTTCCAATACGAAAAATTCGTCATTATCACTGAATTTCCCGTTCATACGGTCAAACTGATTCAAAAATTGCCATAATGTACGTCTGATGGCCTGAACCCATTCTAATTTGAAGGCTACAGTCAAGGAATGTTCTGCCCAAGCAACTCCCTCTATTTCAGCAAATGCAATTAGGTTTTCTTCATCCTGTTCTACAATATAACC
>NZ_JBAVFI010000413.1:0-2330 GCF_049588175.1 Mesobacillus sp. | reverse complement strand
GTTCACAGGTTTATTGGTGAACTGGAAATTCGGGCTGTTTTTTCCATTTGGGGACGGCTGCTGGAGTATATTGAGTGTAACACGACAACCGTCCCCATGTTCACATCATTTTGGGAACACAAGAACCGTCCCCATGTTCACGTTTTAATACCCCATATGTTATTGTTTTGCCTCTTTTTATCTGGTAGTATTAGGATACTAATTTACGGAAGGGTGACCAAGGGGCGATGATCAAATAATCCTTATTGAGAAAATTTTTCGTAATAGGAATTTGATACGAGTATTTTCTGGATAGGATTAGTCTTGCCTTTTGGGAACAAAATTTTAATGATGGAGCTTCCTTTTACAGGTGTGTTCTGTTCTTTTGTTGTCAAAATGAAGCTTCCTGTCCAGAAATGGAATAGGAGGTTTTTTTTATGTCTGAAATCACGAATGAACAAAAATTAGGCATGGGCGCATTGTTTCAGAATCAGGTCATCAGGACGATTTTGCTGTCGGTGTTATTTCTCCAGATTGGGATTTGGGTGCGAAATTATTCAATCCTTTTATATGTAATTGAAAAAACAAATGAAAATCCGGTTGCGGTTTCGATGATTTCCGTTGCTGAATTCGCGCCGATTTTCCTGTTTTCTTTTATCGGCGGGACGTTTGCTGACAGATGGCGGCCGAAGCGGACGATGATCTGGTGTGATTTGTTGAGTGCGGTATCTGTGTTTGTCGTGCTTCTTACCTTGTTTTTTGGCAGCTGGAAAGTGATTTTCTTTGCCACATTGGTGTCTTCGATTCTGTCACAGTTCTCACAGCCCGCGGGAATGAAGCTATTTAAGCTGCATGTACCCGCTGAGCTTGTCCAGATGGGTATGTCCATGTACCAGACTGTTTTTGCCTTATTTATGATCCTGGGTCCGGTTCTTGGAACGTTTGTTTACGAGCAATTTGGCATTATGGCGGCTGTCGCTGTCATGGGGATTGCGTTTGTATGCTCAGCAGCTGTCTTGTTGATGCTGCCGGCAGACCAAAAAACGGTGGAAGAAAAGCGTGAAACATCCTTGATGGAGGAAATGAAGGATGGCTTCCGCTACGTATTGAACAGCAAGCACTTATCCTTGCTTGGAGGAACGTTTATGGCGGCAGGCCTCGCGATTGGTTTGACGCAGCCGCTTGGAGTATTTTTAATAACAGAAAGACTTGATTTGCCTAAGGAAAATCTTCAGTGGCTGATGGCGGCATTTGGAATCGGGATGATTCTCGGCGGCGGTATTACCGTGGGGATCTCAAGAAAAGTATCACCGCAAATACTGCTGGCGATCGGCTTGACTGCAAGCGCGATTGGCTTTATCGGAATGGGGATGTCAACGGCTTTCTGGCTTACCTTGACTGCACAGTTTTTCTCAGGCTTGTTTATGCCTTGCATTCACATTGGAATCAACACAATGATCCTGCAAAATACCGAAGAAGCCTTTATCGGAAGGGTCAATGGCATTCTGAACCCGGTATTCATGGGCGCAATGGTCATCACCATGTCGGCATCGGGCTGGGTTAAATCTCACTTACCGATTACGTATATGTATGAAGCTTCAGCAGTGTTGCTACTGGTCGGGATATTGGTATTGTTGCCTTTGATGAAAAAAGAAGCAACAGCCAATCAGTTAAAGGAAGAAATATAATTATGAGGCGTACAGACATTGATTCTGTGCGCCTTTTTTGTGCTAGGAATGGATGCTCTATCTGAAACTATGATGAGTCTGTGCACCTTTTTTGTACCATGGCTGGTATTCTACTTGTTTTTTTAAAATTGAGTTGAAACGCATACCCATAAAGTTCGTCTAATCTTGCAGGAGGGATTATGATGAAAAAATGGTGGATTTTAGGAAGTGTGTTGATTTTAGCGATCGCGGGAGTGGCCTTATTTTCTTTTTCCCAGTTAAAGGTTGTGAATGCCTGGGAGGGGGATGAGAAGCCGGTTGTACTGACGAATAAAGTGTGGAAGGTTCAATTTTCTGAGAAACTCTCAGAAAAGAGCCTTCATTCCAGCCTCGTGTATGTCACAAATGACAAAGGCGAGAAGCAGGAGAATACCTTAACCCTTAGTGACGATCAAAAATCCATCTATATCAATCCCCCTGAAAGCGGCTATGATCCTCGTTCGGAACATTACACGCTTCATTATAAAAAAGGAATTGAGTCAGCAATGGGGAGAAATTTGCTCACCTCTCACTCGATGCAATTTATCGTAAAGGAAAAATTGCCCGTAGTTGGCTCGCAGGAAAAGCTGGCAGGGTATTTTGAAGAGATTTTGAAGGAACAAAAGAAGTCCCGGGGCTGGTTTG
>NZ_JBAVFI010000412.1:0-1912 GCF_049588175.1 Mesobacillus sp. | reverse complement strand
AGCTTAACCTGGACCTTCTGATTTGCATATGCATCTAAAAACATAGAAATTCTCCTTTCACTTAAAACTCATCCTTTAACTACTTCCTTTCTGGACAGATTTTAAACATGAAAAAAAGGCCAATATTGGCCTTTTATAAAAATAATACTCTCAATTCCTCATCGTAATAGATATCCCAAATGCGCAGTGCTCTTTTTTCAAGACCGTACACTTCAAAACCAAGCGAAGAATAAAGCCTCTTAGCCGATTCGTTGCTAGTCACGACTTGCAAGTGGATTTGCTCAATCTTGCCCAGCTCTCGCGCCTGTGCAATCGCAGTTTCCACCAGCTTTTTCCCCACGCCTTTTCCTCGTACACTTTCCGCAACATACATCGCAAAAATGCTGGCGCGATGCTTCATTTTCCGCTTTCCCTCAGGGAAAAGCGTCACCACACCAACCAGTGAACCATTTTCGAATGCTCCAAACGTATACACCGATGGCAAACTTTCACGGTATTTTCCAACCGGTGCTTCCTTCTCCTCTTCGTAGCTAGAGCCAAACGCTTCCGGATGAAGCTTTAAACTCTCCAGCCGGATCGTCCGGTAAATCTCCGCATCCTCAGCTAACAAACGCTTGATTTCCATACCTTTCACCTCTAAAAAATGAACTGACTACATAAATTCAATTCATAGGGGCGGATTTCCTTTTTAGTTAGCTAATTTAGTTAATAATGGCCCAAAAATAAAAGCTTTTGAGCTGGTAAATGAATTCATAGAGAGAAAATAAGAACAAAGATAGAAGGGAAATTAGAAATGATAGATTACAGAAGCTATAAATATTGAAGGAATATAAGCCTAATTAATTATTTCACCAGTTGAAATCAATATTTCACCAGTTGGAGTCGTTTTTTCACCAGTTGGAATCAATATTTCACCAGTTGAAGTCATTTTTTCACCAGTTGGCCCAAACGCAGCCAATAAAGCAACATTTCTATCCTATCCAAGATTCATATACAGAAAAATCATCCACAGCATATCCCCAGAATAAAACAAATCCCCAATAAAAAATCCCCGGTACCAAGTCCGGGGATTCCAAGTTATCCAGCATTTATTCACATAATTAAAGCTTGAACGAGCTCTTCAGCGATACAATGCGGTTGAAAACTAATTTGTCTTCTGTAGTGTGCTTCGGATCGACATTGAAGTAGCCGTGGCGGAAGAACTGGAATTTGTCCTGTGCCTTGGCGTCTTTCATGTTTGGCTCGATGAAACCATTCAAAATTTCCAATGATTTTTCATTTACGAAATCAAGGAATGATTTGTTTTCTGCTTCGTCAGCAGCTTCTTCTTCACTGTCTAAAATTAACGGTTCATAAAGTCTGAACTCTGCTGGTACTGAATGCGTTGCATCAACCCAGTGAAGCGTTCCTTTTACCTTACGGCCTGTGAAGCCTGATCCGCTCTTCGTTTCCGGATCATAGGTGCAGCGAAGCTCAACAACCTCGCCATTTTCATCCTTAATTACTTCTTCACATTTGATAAAATAAGCATGCTTCAATCGGACTTCATTACCAGGAAAGAGGCGGAAGTATTTAGCTGGCGGATTTTCCATGAAATCGTCCTGCTCTACATAGATTTCACGTGAGAATGGAATTTTGCGCATGCCCATATCCGGGTTTTCAGGATTGATCTCTGCATCCAGCCACTCAACTTCTCCTTCTGGATAGTTCGTAATGACAACTTTCAAAGGTCGAAGAACGCCCATTGTACGAGGTGCCTTCAGCTTAAGGTCCTCACGCACAAAATGCTCAAGCATTTGCTCATCAACAGTTGAAAATCCTTTTGAGACACCAGCTGCTTTTACAAATTCCTGGATAGCTTCAGGTGTATAACCGCGTCTTCTTAACCCAGAAATAGTAGGCAGGCGAGGGT
>NZ_JBAVFI010000411.1:0-1805 GCF_049588175.1 Mesobacillus sp. | reverse complement strand
CATATATATCCTGTACAATTCCGTTAAAGCTTCGTGAAACGATGACGACAGGAATGTTGTTTTTAATTAAATCTTTAACACCCTCAAGTGCTGCTGGAGGAAGATTCCCTTGACCCAATGCCTCAACCACGACCCCATCAACCTCCAGACCAAGAATAGCCTTCAGTAGCGAAGAGTCCATTCCGGCATGGGCTTTAATCAGCACAACTTTCTTTTCAGCATCAGTTATAGAATAGTTTTCATGTTTAGTAGGAGTGTGATGAAAATGCACACCTCTTTTAGTCACAATTCCTATTGGGCCATACTGAGGACTCTGGAACGTGGAAAGATTGCTCGTATGTGTCTTGGTCACATTCAGCGCTGTATGGATTTCGTCATTCAGGACTACCAGTACACCTTGACCCTTAGCTTCATCGCTTGAAGCTACTTTTATGGATGAAATTAGATTATAAAGTCCATCTGATCCTAATTCATTGCTTGAACGCATTGCGCCGGTTACGACAATTGGAAAACTAGCCTGGATTGTCAGATCTAAAAAGTATGCTGTTTCCTCAAGTGTATCCGTACCATGGGTTATGACTGCTCCCTCAATAGTACCCGTTTGCTCATACTGTTCGATTAACTGCTTTAACTGCATCATTTCATTTGGTGTTATATGCGGGGAGGGAAGATTGAATGGCTCTTCTATCACGAGATTAGCAAGTTTTGAAAGAAGGCTTGTCCCTTCTTTTAATGGATTATTTGTGCCCGGCTTGACGGAGCCGCTAGTATCTTCACTCATCGAAATGGTACCGCCAGTATGAATTAATAAAATGTTTTTTTTCAAGACTTCTACCTCCGAATCACCTGTCGAGAAAGAATAATAATCCATTTTCTTTCTTCTAATATCATGATACGATTAAAAAAACAAATTGAAAAGAGGTCAGCGCATGCTGGGAATAGTTACTGCTGGTGTCGCTCCCGGGCTGGCACTGTTAAGCTACTTTTATTTAAAGGATCAATATGATTCAGAACCCCTATCCCTTGTATCTAAAACCTTTTTATTTGGAGCACTGCTCGTATTTCCACTTATGTTCATCCAATATGTTCTTGCTGCTGAAGGTATATTGCAAGGGGACTTTACAAAAGCATTTGGAACGGTTGGCCTATTGGAAGAATTCTTTAAATGGTTCATCCTTTATTATACCATTTTTCAGCACATCGCCTTTGATGAACCATACGATGGAATTATCTATGGTGCATCTGTGTCATTAGGCTTTGCTACAGCGGAAAATATCTTTTACCTCGTTGCGAACGGACTTCAGGATGCAATCGGCAGAGCACTTCTGCCCGTATCCAGCCATGCACTGTTTGGTGTGATTATGGGATATTATTTAGGAAAGGCAAAGTTCTCCGAGCATTCAATAAAAAAATGGATTGTACTTTCATTAACTGTACCCGTTCTCCTGCATGGAATCTATGATTATATTCTGATGACAAGGGAAGACTGGCTGCTGCTTATGGTTCCTTTTATGATATTTTTATGGTGGCTTGGGTTAAGAAAAGTGAAAAAAGCAAGGATCCTGACACTAAAGCATATCGAAAGGCATTATCCAATATAAAAACTCTCCATTTCATTAAAAATGGAGAGTTTTTTCTTTTTGTGGAATAAAAGTTATCTCTTTACAAAAAATAGAGTTAATCTTTAAAGTTCACATCTTGGGGGTTGCATGCAATGAAGAATTATCGGTCAATCTTGAAATTGATGGCCGCGCTGGCATTGATTTTGGCAGTAGTACGATTCAGCGGTATCGAGCAAAGGGCTG
>NZ_JBAVFI010000410.1:0-4975 GCF_049588175.1 Mesobacillus sp. | reverse complement strand
ATGTACAACTATATATGATTGATTCCTAAGCCTACCGTTTCGTGTTCCGAGCCTTTAACTGGAGCGCCAATCGTTCCATAAAAAGCGACCGCAATCCATTCTCCTTCACTCTGATCCTCGAAAGGTGTTCCACGGACAATTGCAAATCGAAGGCCAACGGTTCTGCTCATCTCGCCGATAGCAAGATGGCCTCTCGTCACTCCTTCCATTCCTTCCATGATCGCGTGGTAAAGTGCATGTGTTTCGCGGTATAAATTGGGATGAATGAGCCCATGGCGTTTGGCTGCTGTTTCCACTGCGGAAATCACCTTTTGCATATTCATCGATCCAACCTTGCCAATACAATAGTTGGCACCCTTTAAAGAAGGACTAAAAAAACCCATTTCTTCTTCAGTTAAGGATGCAAGCAGGATCGCTGTTTTACCAATCGCTATTCGGTTGCTCATAATAAACCCCGTTTTCTGAATTTTACCTATTAACTAATAACTAATAACTAATCTTAATTTTATGCGTACCACCCGCCTCTGTCAATGGTTATGGGAAATTTTAGTATTCTAATATAGTAGTATGATGCCACGCTAAAGCATCTGAAAAATATATAGTTCAGGCTCAAAAATTTTTTCAATGTTTCGCTTTCGAACAACCCATTTAAAACAACTATTTTAGAATACAGCCTATTAAAAAGAGGATAAAAAAACGTCAAGCTGGCGTTTTTTTATTTATTGCCTTCTACCCATTCAGCAAGCCTGAAGAGAAAACCGTAAATTAAAAGATATGCTTCACTAATAGTTAGATCTTCAGCGTAGCCTTTCACACCATTAAGAGCAAAGTTAAGGCTCCAAATCCCTTCATTGGAATCAAACATTAAATCAAAGCCTTCTCCATCTCCCAGAAGGTTCTCTTTTAAGTATGATTTGATCCCAGAATCATATTTCTTTTGCAGCTTTAGACCAAGCATGACATCATAGGTCCCGAATACATCATCAGCTTCAAAGCTTACTGCATCAACACCTACTATTTCCCACCACTCCGACTCGACATACATAAATTCATTTTTATGCTTTTGGAAATAGGAGATCGGCTGCATTAAGAAATCTGCTGATTCTTTTCCAAGGAACTCTTCAGTTTCTTTGTTTCCTCTTTCTATATAAGCACCTTTAAATCGCTCTTCTTGCGGCAGTTCTGTGATAGGATCTTCTGCTCCCTCAAGAAGGCCTTTTCGGTCTGCGAATTCTTTTTCTTCACTATGTAATTCAATAACACCTTTTGAAGATGCCTCATTGATTTTCCTGGCAAGATAAAGTTCCATTTGTTTTTTCAGCATGTTTACAGTTCCTCCACTTTCTTTCAACTTCTATCTAAATCAAGTTTTATATTGAATGTTTATTAAAGAAATAGCAAATGTTCTTATTCAGTTTTCCCATAATCCAGAAAAGATTTTCCTGCAATATAGTCACCTCCCCATACAAATCAATGCTTTTCCCCATATTCTGTTAATATCATCACCACTCTATAAGAAAGGAGATGCTCATATGAATTACCATCATGATCATGACCATGACTGTGGATGCAAGATGGAGAAACCGAAGAATAGGCACAGGAATGTGCATAAGCACAACAATGACGATAAGCACGACGATTGGGATAAGCACAGGAATTGCGACAAACACAATGATCGCGATAAGCACAACAATCGTGATAAGCACAATGATCGCGATAAGCACGACGATTGGGATAAGCACAGGAATTGCGACAAACACAATGATCGCGATAAGCACAACGATCGTGATAAGCAAAACGATCACGATAAGCACGACGATTGGGATAAGCACAGGAATTGCGATAAACACAATGATCGCGATAAGCACAACGATCGCGATAAGCACAACGATCGTGATAAGCACAACGATCACGATAAGCACGACGATTGGGATAAGCACAGGAATTGCGATAAACACAATGATCGCGATAAGCACAGAGATTGGGATAAGGATTTTCATGACTGTGGATGTAAAAAAGACAGAGACAATGATGATAAAAAACATACCAATAGCTGTGTCTGTAAAAAGGTTCGAGACATCAATGACGCCCAGCATGAAGTGGAACGAAAAAAACATGGCTGCGATGTCAGCTGTGACAGATCAATTAAAGAATTACTGGACCAAAGCAAGCACTCAGACTTCGATACCATTCCTTTTAAATTATTGTGCGGCTGCAAGGGAGATTGCGAGACATTTGTCGGTACAGGTGTAATAAAGATGGACGGATGTTTTTTTGATATTCGTTCTAGCTTTTTCCGTGTTTCCGATTTTGTTAAAGGCTCTGATTGCTGTGCGATACTGGAATTATTGTGTCCTGAGCGGTGCGAAGGAAAGCACAATGGAATTGAAGGTTTCATCAGGACAGGAGCTTGTTTAGAAGTAGATTTAAAGGATTTTACCGGCATTACCTGCTTTCCTCCTGTGAAAGCAAAGAAAATGGACCACAAGAAAATTTTGTGTTCAGACAATAAGAAGAGGTCAAGATAGGAACATTACTTTAGGAAAATTCTATTCTTGGCTTTTCTAAAGGATTGAATATCCAAATGTGTTGCCATGAAAGAATTGGGTTTAGATGATTTAATTAATACCCCACTCATTACCAGTGGGGTTTCTTGATTCATCTATTATCCGCACTTGTCCCGAATTCTCTTAATATGAACACTTAAAGTAAAAATATGTGATTGCCCTCTATCATTCGTCTATGCCATTGTCATCGAACTGGCATATATAATAGTAAGTCAAAAGAAAGAAATGGAAATTCACTGTTTCTTACTGCTTTTGATTATTAAAAAAAGGAGTGAAAAGAATGAAGAAAAATACAGGCTGCGATTCACGGCATGGCTGCCCGCCTCAGCTTAGTTGTGATCAAGCAAAAACTATTCGGGTAGATTGCGATAACGACTCATTCTATCCATATGGCAACTATCTAAAGTACCCAGTTGCAGATATTCCAGTTTCCTTAGCTGAAGTAGAACTTCAAGTAGAAGTAGAATCTGACATTTATCTTCCAACTGCTGCAAGAGAAATCAAGCACATGCGCAGGAATGTATCTTTGACGCAATGCAAAGCGATCCGCTCTGCAATGGATTACAATAAGGTTAAACTCTATATTACTGGTGTTGTCCACAAGAACATCCAGTATGTAGAGCAATGCAGCGGTGTTCTTAAGGATTTTAGCGTAGATGTACCATTTACATGCAGCCAGGCAGTAAAAGTCTTCAACTACCCTGACTATGAGAACCTAAGCCAAAAGAACACTGTCTACGAAAGAAGATTTATCGATAAAAAAGGCCACGGTGCTGATAACTGTACTTCTGGTGCTTTCACGTATGAATTCTATAATGAGCCAATTGAATGCAAATTATTAGCTTCCTTCGTGAACGACTTAGATCTTTACAAAGATTTTGACAATTGGGGAAGATTCAGCCGCATCACTGAAAAAATGGAAGTCGGCCTGTACTTCAAATTGCTTCAAACACAGCAAGTTGATCTTGGCTACAGCTATGGTGACAAAGCAGAAGAATCTTGTGAATCAGGACCTAAGATGGAGCATCATTCAAAAAGCATGAGAGAAAGACTGTCAGAAGTAATCAACCGTAAGGATTACTAGTTTTCGTTAAGGGTGCCTCTACTGAGGCACCCTTATTTAATTTTTACGGTAAAAGAAACCTCTTCAAGTCTATACATTGATTCTGATATAAATCCAGTTGCATCCTTGCAGTACCCTGAACCAATACCTTTTCATTATTAATAAATTGCTCATTCCATATGCAATGTAAATTTGACAGGTGAAAATCAATTTTCTCCGTTAAACTTTCACTGTATTCACGGTGGTATCCATGCTCCTGGCCAAAGGGGGATGTAAACATATATTCTTTATTGTTTTTCCAGGAAAGTTCTGGCTGATGAAGCCAATGGACCTTGATAATCTTTCTCCACGGTATGTGGATTTTTACAGAGTGCATTGCCCCGCAATTATCTACACCAACATAATCAATATCTAACAAAAGAATTCCTTTTGTAAAAAGGTTTGCTGATGGGAGCAAAACTTCAACATCAATTGAGTGGAGTGAGCAATCTACTTTCGTCACGGAGGCTATTGCCCTTGATAAGTTGAAGGTATCGAAGATGTCAATTTCCAAATCAACATCAGCTAGATGTACCGGCAGCCTTACTTTTGTACAAGTTATTTGGTAATCCATTCCTCTGTAAGCAGCCGGAACAAGGTTCATTGATTCTTGATCTTCATACATATACTCATCGGAATCTCTCAGATACTGCCCCGTCTCGTCATCATCATGCTCAAACTCAACATCTTTAACTTCATCTTCAGATTCATCACCCGAAGTTAATAGTTCTCCCGATTCCTCTTCAAGGAAGCTTGGTTCATCAATAGACGATTCTTCATTAAATGAGTCCAGGCTTTCATCATTAAAATCATCAAGATATTCCTTATCATCATGTGATTCGATAAAATCACTTAACTCTTGATCATCGATTTCTTTATATATACTTGTCTTTTTAGACGCAGGTTTTTCTTGAATACTTTTAATGGCTGGCGGAGCCAAAATTAAAGGCATTCCTGACCTTTTACCTTTTGGCCTTGAACGGTTATTATTTTCATTTTGAAATGTTCCAAGATCATGATCGATTTCTTCAAAAACCTTTTCCATTTCAATGTCACTAACCGGCTCGCTTTGTCCTTGACTTACCCAATTTCCTTGAAATGAGTTCATTTCATGAAAAGTTCGGTTTTCATTTTGCATGTTCTACGGAAAGTGCTGAATTCAGTGCATCCTTTCCCTACCCTCCCTTCTCCTTTTCTTAAAAAATACATAAAGGGGCATATACTATTGAAAGCTTAGTATAATACCCCGCCATTTTTGAAATAATTTTTATTCTGATTCGTCAAAGTAATCTGGATCATTTGTTGC
>NZ_JBAVFI010000409.1:0-4138 GCF_049588175.1 Mesobacillus sp. | reverse complement strand
GTAGTCGACAAAGCATGGGAGCAGGTTCGTGACCAGCTAGTCAGCATGAGGGTGAATGGGGGCTTTCCTTATTTGTCTGTTATCGACGGCGACTACCTGAAAAATGGGGAGCTTTACATCCAGCACGGCTACGAAGGAATTGAATTGGATATTAAATACCTGGAAAAGGTACTCCCGTATATACACCAGCTGTGGGGCCGAAAATGTCACATTGAGACGATCGTCGAGGGAAGGGCGATGCTCTACACATATGATGGCAAAGGCATCCACCGGAAATACTTATAGATTTACAACCAAACCGCTGATTTCAGCGGTTTTTTATTTTGTTCGTTTAACCCTGTGTATAAAAATAGCTTCCTGGGGAGTTATCGAGTAGCAGTATTGTGAGCGCCTGAAGAATATTATTATTTTTTAGTGTAAAACCAATAATAAAAAGGTATTTATTACAACAGGAGTGGAAATTTATAAAATGCTGTTTCTGCGTCATTAAAACTTCATAGGTATCAATGGGAAATCAAATATAATGCATAAAAAATAGATTGAACCTTTTTCAACCTTAAGTCATAATTATATATATGAGCATATATTCATATATAGACAGAAAGAGAGGCGATTCTTTATGGGTCATCATCATTCACACGGCCACAGTCATGGACACAGCCACAGCCATACGAACAATAAAAAAGCTTTATTCTGGTCTTTCCTGTTAATAGCGTCATTTATGGTTGTTGAGGTCATCGGAGGATTTTTGACGAACAGCCTTGCGCTGCTGTCGGATGCAGGCCACATGCTAAGTGATGCGGCAGCCTTAGGCCTTAGCTTGTTCGCAATGAAGCTTGGTGAACGGAAAGCGACACAGTCGAAGACATTCGGCTATAAAAGATTTGAGATCATTGCTGCTGCTTTAAACGGACTGACTTTGATTTTAATCTCAATCTATATATTTTATGAAGCCTATCACCGCTTAATAAATCCTCCAGAGGTACAGAGTATGGGCATGCTGACTATTTCGGTCATTGGCCTGATTGTAAATATCATTGCTGCATGGATTCTGATGAGCGGTGACAAGGATGAGAATTTGAACGTAAGAAGTGCGTTCCTTCATGTGCTTGGTGATATGCTCGGTTCTGTTGGAGCAATTACAGCAGCGTTACTCATCTATTTCTTCGGCTGGGGGCTGGCTGATCCTATCGCAAGTATCGCCGTTGCGATTCTAATTATAATTAGCGGTTGGAGAGTAACAAAAGAGTCTTTCCACGTTCTGATGGAAGGCACACCTGCACAAATCAAGGTAAATGAAGTAAAGGATGCGCTGATGAAAATCCCGAACGTTACAGATGTTCATGATATTCATGTCTGGTCGATTACTTCAGGAGTAGCAATGCTAAGCGGTCACATTGCCGTTGCGGGGGAAGGTTTTCATGATCGAGTCCTTCATCAAGCTCAGGAATTACTGCATGAAGATTTTGGAATCGAGCACAGCACATTACAGGTTGAAGGCGAAGAGAACGGCTGTCCATGTGCGCATGAACCATGCAATTAATATGAGAATAGAAATAATGCCAGCCAATCAATGATGGCTGGCATGTTCTATGCTTTTCTTTAATAGATCAATTACATGCTCGTCGTCATGTGTATAAAACAGGGTAGTACCTTCTCTCCGGAATTTGACCAGTCTGAGGTTTTTTAAGAAACGAAGCTGATGGGAAACAGTCGACTGCAGCAGAGAGAGCTTTTCAGCGATTTCATTCACAGAATGCTCACCATGGAAAAGAAGGTGCAAAATTCTAAGGCGGGTAGGGTCCGAGAGTGCTTTGAAAGTTTGGGATACCATAAATAATGTTTCTTCATCAAGTTCAAAATCTGGAAAGTCTTTTTTCTCATTTTCCAACAGAATCAGCCTCCTCTCTTCATTATACCGTATCAATCAAAAAGAAAAATCACAGCATGCTCACTCTGCCGTGATTTTTTATGTTGCATTTAAAAAGCGAAACCACCAGACCAACGGCTTGAAAGTAAAGGATAAATCATGGATCCCACCTCTAAGCAATCATGTTGACTAACTAATACCTAAGAGAATGGAAAACAAAACAGGTAGTAAGTGGATGGAAGATGAGCACCCTAGAAGTAAAATATAAACCTAAAGTGGTAAACTGGATGATGGGAAGATAGCAAAACCCGAAAAATAAAGAGAAAACATGGGGAGTGAAGAGTTTGGAAGAAGATAAAACTCTTGAGTCAAAATATATCCAGCAGCATCTAGCGAATGAACGGACATATCTTGCCTGGGTCCGGACTTCCATTGCAATTATAGGAATCGGTTTTCTGGCTTCGAGCCTGCATTTCAACAATATTCGTTTAGTCAGCGAAATTGCAGATACAATAGCGGTATTTGTAAGCATCTTTTCTTTGCTAGTTGGTTTAATCATTCTGAGCTTTGCTACGGTACACTATTTTACGGTGAGAAAGAACATCAACAGTCAGACCTTTGCTTCAGCTGATAAACTTATAAAAGTCTCAACAACAATCATCTTTCTGATTTTTTTGCTATTGGGCTTATATTTAATCAGCATTTTGTTTTAAGAAGGTTCTTGTCGTAACTGTGTTGCTTTTGCCTCCTAAAGGTAAAAGCAGGCTACCGAATATATAAAAGACTTTCATTAGAATTCTTCGTTAAGGAAACCTTTCGAAAAGAGCTTGAATTAGAGTGCAATACGGAAAGAGGGGCATATCCGAAGAGCGACAATCTGAGTGAAGAGCAGCAAATAGAAGGAAAGAAAAAAACGGCTCTTACTAGAGGAATCGCTGAATCAATTTCCTGTGCTCTTCTTCTTATGCTTTATATGGGTGACCAGCCCGTCGTAATTGGTTATATAAAGTTCAATATCAAAGTGGGCGTCAAGACAGTGTGTCTGAAGCAGCTGGTAATAGTTGACCCTGTTTAATGGATCATATGAAAGCATGGGAAATTGTATATTTTCTTTTACATATAGATCGACAGCTTTTTGTATGTTATCAATCGTGATCGCAGTTTCTTTTTCGTTTTCCTCAAAAATATTTTACCATCCTCTTTAAAAGCCTCTTCGAGTTGGAGAGCGGAAAAAACCTGTTCAAATCCCTTAAAATTGTATAGATGTTGTCGATAAAATAAGTGTGGCAATAGCATTTTGAGCATGGCAGCGGAATGGGAATTGTTCGCCGAGCCTGCGGTGACTAAAATTTCTTATTTTCGGCCTATATTACATTAAATTCAGTTTAATTATGGAATGATGAGTGGTTATAAAATTCAGATAATATTCACTGTCCTATTATAACTGTCTGGAAAAATATTCATGAAATAAGCCGATCTTTACTGCTATTACTGTATAATAATGATAAAGAGACCGGAAAAATTTCTAAAGAAACGAGGGGCAGGATGGATATTCCCCGCATATACATTTTCGATTTTAATAACGTAGCCTTGACTGTTGTCTTTTCAATAATCACTAGCATTTTCGCAGTTGAATTCAGCAGGCAAGTCAAAAGGCAAACAGATAGAAAAAGACGAAATATGGTCTTTTATTCGTTACTGCTGGCACTGACATTTTGGCTAACTCATTTATTTGTGATTATCTCTGCTGGCGTGCCTTTTTCTACAAGCAATTTTTATTTGTACTTTATTTTATTCTTTGGCATTTGTGGTATCGGTTCATATGCTGCGCTGAGTTTGGCACAAAGGGATATTGCGAACACTTCACAATATATTTTAACTAGTTTGTTAATAGGGACAAGCATCATAGTTGCAGACTACGGGGCTTTCTCGATTATTTTTAAGCATTCGATTGATGTCCAGCCTATGCTGCTTGCTTTTTCGTATTTGTTCATTTTAGTAACGGCTTTTTCGTTACTCAGGTTTTTAATGCAAATCACAAATGAGGATATATATGAGTTTGTGAGAAAGTATAAATATACTGGTTGTGTGTTTGGAGGAATGGCACTGGCTGGTATACCATATATTTTGCTGACTTCAATTGTTGCTGCACCAGAGGGGACGGGAAAATACGCATTTATAGCTCCTTTCATTTTTATGGCGGCAGCGAACTTGTTATTTATGCTCGTTCCAGACGTATTTGGAGAAAGGTTGATCATGAAAAATGTC
>NZ_JBAVFI010000408.1:0-4551 GCF_049588175.1 Mesobacillus sp. | reverse complement strand
GCGTTATACTGGTACATCCGATAATGGCGGCGTTCATACAAACAGCGGAATCATCAACAAAGCTGCTTACCTTCTAAGCCAGGGTGGAACACATTATGGAGTAACAGTTTCTGGAGTTGGAACGGACAAGCTAGGTGCGATTTTCTACCGTGCTAACACAGTATACTTCACATCTTCAACAAACTTCAGCCAGGCAAGAGCTGGACTTGTCCAAGCTGCTACAGATTTGTATGGTGCTTCTTCTGCTGAAGTAACTTCAGTAAATAAAGCATTTGATGCAGTTGGTGTAAATTAATAGAGTTTTAATTTTAGAGACTGACTCAAAAAGTTGTGATACTTCTTTGAGTCAGTTTTTCTTTTTTTGGCGCCAATCGACTTCATTGGGGACCTGTTTTTTACCTATCGTGATTTTTTGAGCACCAATGGGCTTCATTAATGATTTGATTTCAATATATTTAATTAGTAGTTCCAATCTTGGCGGCTCCCCTTCTCCCAATAAAAAAGCGAAACCGTTAATGCACTCATTCACTTTAACGCTTTAATTAACTATTGACAGCAGTTATAAAAGGTTGTAATATTTAGAGAAATTTAATAATTCTATAATTTCTTATCCAGAGAAGCAGAGGGTCCTGGCCCTATGAAGCTTCAGCAACCATCAACTTTTTGTTGAAAAGGTGCTAATTCCAGCAAGTTTTTATAACTTGGCAGATAAGGAGAATGACTCGCAGTGATCAAAGTCTTCTTCTTATAGAAGGCTTTTTTTAGTTTATCTAAAAGAATAAAAACATCAGGAGTGAGATTAATGGTAAAAATTGAGACTAAACTAGCTCAGCTTGGAAACAGGAGTGAGACTGCGACTGGTGCAGTCAATCCCCCTATTTATTTAACGACTGCCTACCGTCATGAAGGAATTGGCCAGTCCAGCGGATATGATTATGTGCGAACAGGGAATCCAACGAGGGAAATTCTTGAAAAAGCAATTGCAGACCTAGAGGAAGGTGACCGCGGATTTGCTTGCAGCTCCGGCATGGCAGCTATCTGGACGATTCTTTCCCTCTTTCAAAATGGTGATGAGTGGATCGTATCCAAGGATTTATATGGCGGAACCTATCGACTTCTGGAGCAAGGCTTCAAAAAATGGGGATTAAATTGTACATATGCCGATATGGCTAATTTGGAGGAAGTCACCTCAGCAATCACTACGAAAACGAAAGCACTATTTGTAGAAACACCGACAAATCCTCTTATGGAGCAGGCAGATATTAAAGCAATCGCAGACATCGCAAAGGCAAATGGGCTGCTGTTAATTGTCGACAATACGTTTTATACTCCCCTGCTTCAAAAACCAATCAGTCTTGGAGCAGATATTGTGATTCATAGTGCTACAAAATACCTTGGAGGTCATAATGATGTGCTTGCCGGATTAATCGTCGCCAAAGGCAAGGAATTATGTGATTCTCTTTTCCTCCATCACAATGGTGGCGGCGCTGTGCTTAGTCCCTTTGATTCATGGCTTCTTATCCGCGGGATGAAGACCTTGTCATTAAGGATGGAGCGTCATGAACGAAATGCAATTCAGCTAGTGGATTATTTAAAGGAACATGATGCCGTCACAGATGTTCTTTATCCCGGCAGGGGCGGCATGATTTCTTTTCGAGTGAAATCACCTTCGATGGTTAATCCATTTTTACAAAGCTTGTCAACCATCACATTTGCAGAGAGTCTTGGCGGTGTTGAAAGCTTTATCACCTACCCTGCGACACAGACCCACGCAGACATCCCTGCTGAAATACGTGAATCAATCGGGGTTTGCGATCGTCTGCTTCGCTTCTCGGTGGGGATTGAGAATGCTGAAGATTTACTGGCTGATTTAGAAAGTGCTTTTAAAAGTGCTGAACAGGAGGCAAAAGTATGAGCGACAGTTACACCTTTGATACAAGACTCCTTCATAATAAGCATAAAATAGATCCAACTACCGGAGGAGTCAGCGTTCCAATCCAGCATGCCTCCACATTTCACCAGCATTCTGTAGACCATTTTGGAAAGTACGATTACAGCAGGAGTCTAAATCCCACCAGGGAAGCTCTTGAAGAAATCATTGCTGAACTCGAAGGCGGCACTCGAGGCTTTGCCTTCTCTTCTGGTATGGCAGCCATATCAACGGCCTTTCTTCTCTTTTCACAGGGCGACCATATTGTCGTGACGGAGGATGTATATGGCGGAAGCTACCGGATGGTGACACAGGTACTCAACCGTTTCGGTATTGAACATACCTTTGTTGATATGACTGATCTTGATGCAGTAGAAAAAGCGATCAAGCACAATACGAAATTACTATATGTCGAAACCCCTTCGAATCCTTTACTTAAGGTTTCTGACATTCAAGCTATTAGCAAAATTGCAAAGAAGCATGGAGTATATACATTTGTCGACAATACATTCATGACTCCCTATTTACAAAGACCACTTGAGCTTGGAGCAGATCTTGTACTCCACAGCGCGACGAAATTTTTATCAGGACACAGTGATACAGTGGCCGGTCTAGCTGTTGTTAAAAATGAAGATCTCGGAAATAAGCTTTATTCCCTGCAAAACTCGTTTGGAGCAATACTGGGAGTCCAGGATGCCTGGCTGGTAATGAGAGGCATCAAAACATTATCAGTGAGGATGAACCAGTCACAGGACAGTGCGGTTAAGATAGCTCATTTCCTGAAAAATAAACCTTCTATTAAAAACGTGTATTATCCTGGATTATCTGAGCATCCACAGTATCATGTACAACGAGGTCAGGCTGAAGGTCCAGGTGCAGTGCTCTCTTTTGAGCTTGAAAATGCGGAGCAATTAAAGAGATTCATAGAAAATTTAAAGCTGCCAGTATTTGCGGTCAGCCTTGGAGCAGTCGAATCCATCATCTCCTACCCTGCAAAAATGTCTCATGCAGCAATGCCGGAGGATGAACGAAAAAGACGCGGAATCAGCGATGGCCTGCTGCGCCTATCCGTTGGACTTGAAAATGCACATGACTTGATCAAAGACTTCGAGCAGGCATTTTTATCAGTAAATAAACAATCAGCTTACAAGGAGGGGATCCGATGAGCTTCCTGAAACGATTAGAAAATGAAATTTTAATAGCGGATGGAGCAATTGGCACCCTTCTCTATTCTTACGGTGCAGGAACCTGTATTGAAGAATTGAATGTTTCTCATCCCAAAGACATTGTTCGTATCCATAAGGCTTACATGGATGCAGGTGCAAATTTAATTCAGACAAATACGTACGCAGCAAATTATATAAAACTTGAAAGATATGGGCTCGAGGATCAAGTGAAAGAAATTAACAGTGCGGCTGTCAAGCTTGCCCGCCAGGCAGCAGATAAAAACGCGTATGTTTTGGGTACGATTGGCGGCAACCGGGGTATAAGACCGTCAGCCATTCCAATTGAGGAAATCAAAAGGAGTTTCAGGGAGCAGCTTTATTGTCTGCTTCTCGAGGGCGTCGACGGGATCCTGCTTGAAACCTTTTATGATATGGAAGAAATCGAAACGGTGCTGGCGATTGCCCGCAAAGAAACAGACCTTCCGATCATCGCCCAGGTTTCACTTCAGGAAATAGGCATCATGCAGGATCAGACTCCCCTTCAGGAAGTTTTCAATACTTTAGAGGACATAGGTGCTGACATAGTTGGCCTGAACTGCAGGCTCGGCCCTCATCATATGATTGCCAGCCTTGAGCAGGTAGAGCTTCCAAAGAAGGCCTACCTTTCTGCTTATCCAAACGCCGGCCTGCCAGCCTATACAGACGGCCAATTCCACTATGAGGGAAACCCTGAATATTTCCGAAAATCAGCCCATAGCTTCCGCGAGCAAGGTGTTCGGCTAATCGGCGGCTGCTGTGGAACAACCCCTGAACACATCAGGGCTATTTCAGAGGAATTAAAAGGTTTGGCGCCACTTGCTGATAAAAGAGTAGTAGTAAAAACAGCCAGGGTTGAGGTTAAATCAACTGATATAATAAGAGCCACTCCCCCACTTCAACAAATAGTGAAGGAACGGCCCTCTGTAATAGTCGAGCTTGATTCACCACGCAAACTGGATACAACAAGATTTTTCGAAGGTGCCAGGGCTTTAAAGGAAACAGGCATAGATGCATTGACGCTCGCAGATAACTCGCTGGCATCTCCAAGGATTTCGAATTCTGCAATTGGCCACCTCGTTAAGGAAAATATCGGCTTGCGGCCGCTTGTGCATTTGACTTGCCGGGATCGTAATATTATTGGACTGCAATCCCATTTGATGGGTCTTCATACACTCGGCCTGCATGACGTGTTGGCCATCACCGGCGATCCTGCACGTGTTGGTGACTTTCCGGGTGCATCATCAGTATTTGATCTATCCTCCTTTGAGCTGATTGAAATGATCAAACAGTTTAATTCTGGGCTCTCGTACTCAGGTAAGGAGCTTGGTCAAAAAGGAGCTTTTTCGGTAGGGGCTGCGTTTAATCCAAATGTCCGCTCATTAGAAAAAGCTGTACTAAGAATGGAGAAGAAAATTC
>NZ_JBAVFI010000407.1:0-2203 GCF_049588175.1 Mesobacillus sp. | reverse complement strand
AATATATATTTCTAGTACAATGGAATTATAGAAAGTACATTTGTATTTTGGAAGAGTTTTTATATGAATAACTGGCATGGCGCGGGTTCATGCCACCAATAATAAAAGCGGGACTGCTAACCACTGAGTTAGTATGGGAGATGAGTAGGATGTATAAGAAATTCGAGACGATTGAAGAGCTGAAGAGGGGCGTTTACCTTTGGGTACTGCCGGTTATTACGCTTGCTCTGATCATTAACAGCTTTCTGAATAATGATAGCCTTTTTGACACAATCGTCAATTCTACTCTTATTGTCTCGTTCTCAGCCAGCTGGATCATGGCCTGGATGAATCGCTGGGTCCGTTTTACTGAATATTTAAATGTGCTGTTAGTCAGCTTGTATCATGTCATTACCTTGTTTGAAGTAGTTCATAATGATATGTCGCAGACAGGCGGCTCGCTTGGTGATTTCATTGTGTGGATGCCGCTGATCATCATGTTTTTCTTTTTGATACTCGGTACGAAAAAGGGATTTTACTTTTCAATTTTTATCTTCCTGACCACAATGGCAATCGGCCTTGCTTATGGCAGCCAGCTTTCTCCGGAGGCCATCGATTCACTGACGCAATTCCATGCGGCGAATTTCGTCTATATCCTAGTACTCTATTATACTCAAAATGTTTTCCGCGCTTTTTCAGAGCGAGATTTCTTTAAAAAGCATGCGTTTATCGATTCGTTGACGAGAGTAGCAAACCGGCATCAGATTGATGTCTGGCTTGAAGAGAAGCTTGAGAATGCAGAGGAAAATGAGAATTCATTCTCGATCATCTTCTTTGATATCGACCATTTTAAAAAAGTGAATGACATCTTTGGCCATAAAATTGGCGATTGCGTCTTAAAGGAACTTTCGGCAATCGTATCTGGCAATCTAACAGAAGGTGATCTGTTTGGCCGCTGGGGCGGCGAGGAATTTATACTGATCACCAATAGTAACGGGAAACATGCTTTGGAAAAAGCAGAGCATTTCCGTAAATTAGTTGAAAATCACCATTTCAAGGAAGCAGGCCAATTGACCGCAAGCTTTGGGGTCACGGATCTTCAGCCTGGTGATAATATAGATTTGCTGCTGAACAGAGCGGATAAAGGGTTATATTTATCCAAGAATAGCGGCAGGAATAAGGTCAGCATGATTTAACCATTCTCGATTGCGAGGATGGTTTTTTATTGGATAAATATTATTGATTAAACTATATTGATATTGTGGTAAGATAACTATGGTTATAGATTTTTAAAAATGGTTTTATATGTAATCGCTTACACGATAGATTAAGTTCCAGTTTTAATAGAGTATAAGGAGTAGTGCATGATGAAATATCGGTCTGCGTTTGATATTATAGGTCCGGTGATGATCGGGCCATCCAGTTCACATACAGCAGGCGCTGCCAGAATTGGGCGCGTAGCACGTACATTATTTGAAAAACAGCCGACAAAGGCAGTGATTTCTTTATACGGTTCTTTTGCCAAAACGTACAAAGGGCATGGAACCGATTTAGCGCTAGTCGCTGGCATCATGGATTTTGACACATTTGACGAACGGATTCCCGACGCGTTGAAAATCGCAGAACAAGTCGGATTGGAAGTTGAATTTTTAACAGAAGATGCCGTGACAGAACACCCGAACACGGTAAAAATAAATCTTTTTGATGGCGAAGGTAAAGAGCTTGAAATCGTTGGGATTTCAATTGGAGGCGGAACGATTGAGATTACAGAAATCAATTCGTTCAAGCTTAAGCTTTCCGGAGCTAATCCAGCGATCCTTGTTGTTCACCAGGATCGATTCGGATTGATTTCCGCTGTAACCAGCGTCCTATCAAAATATGAAATCAATATCGGACATATGGAGGTCTCCAGGAAAGAACGCGGAGACGAGGCGGTTATGGTGATCGAAATGGACCATAAAATCGATGACTTTGTTTTTGCGGAATTGAGCTCCTTGCAGGGGGTTACGCAGGTTATTCGGTTGGTGGATTAAATCGGTTGATGATTTGCATATTTCTACAGTGCCGATTAGCTTAGTCGTTTTAGAGGGTGCACTATTCTCAAAGTGCCGATTAGCTTTAATCGTTTCAGAAGGGCACGATTCTCAAAGTGCCGATTAGCTTAATAGGTTCAGAGAGTGCACTATTATCATATTGTAAAAAGTAAAATTCAGGAGGACAAGCC
>NZ_JBAVFI010000406.1:0-4760 GCF_049588175.1 Mesobacillus sp. | reverse complement strand
GGCTTAAGATACTTTGTGTTTACTCCAAACTCATCTTCTGCCTTTAGGATTCCTTCCCAAGTACCCTGGTTGAACGACTTGTCATCAATTGTACCTGCATCAGTAACCATACCAACTTTTAAATCGGACTTCTTGTCTTTGTCGCCGCCTTTATCATCGCCGCCACAACCAGCTAACATTGTGCCTGCTGCCAAAAGCAATGACATTACCAAACCAAATTTACGCTTTTTCAAGGTTTGTACCCCCCAGAGAATGTTTGTCGATTTTGCAGGAATGTTCTGAAAAACCATTCAGTTAGCGTTTTCATTTCATTAAAAAAATTAAACTCTTTTTCTAAGGACATGAAAACTGAACTTATCGGCTTTAAAATAGTTGACCGAATAAAGGATCGGCACGTCGTTTTCGTCGAAATGCATCTGCTTTAAAACTAGCAGGGCAGTTTCAGGATCACATTCAAGAACGGGAGAAATCTTCTCATGATAGCCAATTGGCTCAATCTGGGCAACTGCGTATGTAACTTTCCTGTTGGATTTAATCTCGAGCAGATGAAGCAGTGATTCATCTTCATGAGAGAAATCGCCTGGCAGGATTTTCTCGGGAATTTTGTCTAAACAATAGACAACCGGTTCCCCATTGGCAGTCCTTACCCTTTCAATCAAAGTGATTTCGTCATCCATCGAACATGAGAAACGGCGGATATCCTCTTCGGTAGGTCCTGTAGTCGTTGAGTTCAAGAAGATTGTACCAGGCTTCATCCCTGCCTGCTCAATCATCGCCGTCACACTGTTAAGCTGTTCAATACCTGATGAAAACAGTGGTTTGGCATTGACAAAGGTTCCCACTCCATGTCTGCGGATAATGACGTTTTCTTCTTCAAGAATACGTAAAGCTTCGCGGAGTGTTGCCCTGCTAACTCCAAGCTGTTTGGCAAGATCAAATTCAGATGGGAGTTTTTCTCTTTCTTTATAAACACCCTTTTGAATATCTTGCTTCAGGTGATCAATTACTTGTAAATACAGGTGCCGGTTATCTGACTTGATCGACATGAGGCTTCCTCCAACCTTTTTGCTCAAAGACATCAGACATCTGATGTATAGCATTCCTACTAATCGAAAATACTATAACACTTTTTTTAACATAAATAAATAGCGTTTCAACATTTTGTCGAAAAAAGCTAAGATAAACAGATTTGCCATTTTTTCCGGTACCAAAAGCCTATATTTTTGGTATAATTATATTTTGAAAGCGTTTTTAATAGTATGACATTATTATTTTCATCTGATATGAATGTACTATAAAAATATAAAAAGCCGGACTAGGTTGTCCGGCTTTTTCCACTTGTGTTTGGTTTTCAACTTATGCTTCCTCTGACTTTGCAACCAGCACATTCCTTGGTTTGCTTCCCTCGTAAGGACCCACTATTCCTCGCAGCTCCATTTCATCTATCAGCCTTGCCGCTCTGGAATACCCAATCCTAAACCTTCTCTGCAGCATGGATACAGATGCGGTTTGCATCTCGACAACAAGGTCAACTGCATCACCATATAGATCATCTTCTACTTCAGAAGTGTTTTCTGGGATATCCTCAGGAATCATTTCCTCCTGATACTGCGCCTTCTGCTGTCCTATTACATAGTTGACGACTTCTTCTACCTCTTCATCTGACAGGAACGCTCCTTGCACCCTTACAGGCTTGGAAGCCCCAACAGGCAGGAACAGCATATCCCCTCTGCCTAAAAGCTTTTCTGCGCCGCCCATATCAAGAATGGTGCGGGAATCGGTCATCGAAGACACGGCAAAAGCAATCCTCGAAGGAATATTGGCCTTAATAACACCAGTTATGACATCGACAGACGGACGCTGGGTTGCGATGATCAAATGGATTCCAGCTGCACGTGCCATTTGTGCCAGGCGTGTGATTGAATCTTCTACATCAGAAGATGCTACCATCATTAAATCAGCAAGCTCATCAACAATGACGACGATAAAAGGAAGCAATGGCTGTTTCGCCTCTTCTTCACTGTTATATCGTTTAATATATTCGTTATAGCCTTCTATATTTCTAGTACCCGTATGCGAGAAGAGCTCATAGCGCCTTTCCATTTCGTTGACAACTTTCTTAAGTGCCTGGGAGGCTTTCTTCGCATCCGTAACGACAGGAGCCAATAAATGCGGAACTCCGTTGTAGACATTCAATTCAACCATTTTGGGGTCAATCATCATCAGCTTTACCTCGTGGGGTTTAGCCCTCATGAGAATGCTTGTGATAATTCCATTGATACAAACACTTTTACCGCTGCCAGTTGCGCCGGCTACGAGTAAATGGGGCATTTTATTTAACTCGGCCAGTACTGCTTCGCCCGTGATATCTCTGCCTAATCCTATCTGCAGCTTCGATCCTGGCTTATTATGCTGCTTCGATTCGATTACTTCTCTTAATGAAACCATTGCAACTTCAGAATTGGGAACTTCAATACCTATAGCCGATTTTCCGGGAATCGGCGCTTCGATCCGGATATCCTTGGCTGCAAGCGCCAATGCAAGGTCATCATTCAAGCTCACTATTCTGCTGACTTTAACCCCCACATCTGGATGTACCTCATACTTAGTAACAGCAGGTCCAAGATGTACCTGTGTAACTCTCGCTTTTACACCGAAACTCTGAAAAGTCCTTTCAAGCTTAGCTGCATTTGCATGGATTAATTCGTACTCCCCACTTTGGTCTGTTTTATTTGGAGGCTTTAAAATACTTAATGGCGGCAGCTCATAAGCAGTATTTTCAACTTCGGTAAAAGCAATTGGCTGCTGCAGCTCTTCACCTTCATCCTGCTTATCCTTTTTAGGCTTATCAGACTTAGAAGGCTGCTGGTTGGCCTCCGGACTTGCATATGCACGTTCGGCAAAACTTGAAATGATTGGTTCTGGTGCGGCTGGTTCTTCTGCCAATTCAACTGTACGGTGCACAGGTCCTTCTGTGACAGGCACCTGACTGTTTGTTCTTTCCGTTTGGCGGGCTTCTCGCCTAGCCGAGGTCTTCTGCTGTTGATTCTCTTTCCATTGCTTAAGGTCCTCTATAAATGAGTTCCATTGTTCTTTAACAAAACCGCCTATTGGCACAAGAATTTTCCCTGCAGCCTCGCCGAATGTTTTGCCAGTAACAAGTATAGTACCAATGATAATTAACACAAAAGCAACAAGCTGGGATCCAGCTGCATCGAACAAATAATAAAATAGCGCAAACATGATTGCGCCAATCATCCCGCCGCCAAGATCCGTTGTGCTTGTTTCACCTTTCGCTTCCATGACAAATAAATCAAAGGTATTTTTTATGACACTTGGATTCTCGAACTTTCCGCCATTTGACAATAACTCAAATAACGTGACATGACTTAACAACAAGATTGCACTTACAATCAAATATGTACCAATTAACTTTGTGTGAAAGATAAATGGAAGACTCCGTTTCCACATTATATAAATGCTGAAGACGACGAGCCCTATCAGGTTGAGCATAAACCATTCCCCTGAAAAAAAGCGGAAAAACATTACTGTCGCTCTTCCAACAGCACCAAGATCAGCCATCGCAATGATGGACAGTGCAAGCAGAGCTAATCCGGCAAGTTCATATTGAACAGTAGTCTTTAAAGTATTATTTTTCTTTCTGGATTGCCGTCTTTTCTTTTTGGCCATTTTATCACCTTATATTTATAGCTTCACTAACAGCATAATCATTCATAACCTTTCTCGAACTTCATTAAGAAGAAAAGCAGCCATATTCGGCTGCTAATGCTGAGTGTATCCATATTATATCATATTTGCCAGTTTAACTGGGACAATCCTTCGGTTTAAGAAAGTGAAATTTTCGATCCTGGCATGCAGCCTGGGTCCATAAAATGGTTCGGATCCGTGCTCATCACGCGGAGTACTCGGTAATCATGGTTTTCAGTCCATTCAGCCAAGACCGGTATGCCATTGTACGTTATCATGACCTGGTTTACCGGTTCCTCGCTGCTTGGCGGGAATACCTGGTCATGAGGCATCATGGTATATAAGATCATTGTACAATCACTTCGTTCTTTTGTTTATTTAAGTCTATTAGTTCGTTCAGTTTCTTCATCGCCTGCCCGATGCCTCCTACTGCATGGATTAAACCAGATTGGACAGCATCATTGCCGATGACATTTGTCCCAATGTCCCTCGTCAAATTCCCCTTTGCAAACATTAAATCTTTAAATGTTTCCTCAGTAATATTGGAATGTTTCGTAACAAAGTTAACCACTCGCTCTTGCATTTTGTCCAGATATTCAAAGGTCTGCGGAACGCCAATGACTAGTCCAGTCAGACGGATCGGATGAATAGTCATTGTCGCGGTTTCCGCGATAAAGGAATAATTACATGATACCGCAATTGGCACGCCAATCGAATGCCCGCCTCCTAGAACCAATGAAACAGTCGGTTTTGAAAGAGAAGCAAGCATCTCAGATATAGCCAAGCCAGCTTCAACATCACCGCCAACTGTATTTAAAATTACTAGCAAGCCTTCAATATTGGGATTTTGCTCGATTGCAACAATCTGAGGTATCAAGTGTTCATACTTTGTTGTTTTATTATGGGGCGGCAGCTGCATATGCCCCTCAATTTGACCAACTATCGTCAGACAATGAATTTTTGAATCCTGCGAAAGCTGAGGTACATTTGTTTGGCCGAGCTGCTGGATTTTTTCAAGCAGACCAGAGGATTTTTCTTCCTTTTGGGTATCT
>NZ_JBAVFI010000405.1:0-3586 GCF_049588175.1 Mesobacillus sp. | reverse complement strand
CCATCTTGGGAATACCTCAATGCATGACAGCTCTGATCAACAAATGTGAGTGGGTATGGATATTGATTTGGCAAATCCATTGCCCATAAATTATACTTTCCAGTAAGATTGGTGCTGAAAACGACTTGTTTTTCGTCCGGGCTTACTGTAAACGCTTGAATATTGAATGTGCGATAAAAATTCTCGATATCCGGTTTCTTAAAATTCACCAAAAGACCCACCCCTATTTTCTAATTTTATACATTTAACTATACTGACAACTTATCCGAAAAATTCTGAAATGTCTAGTAAATATATCCGTTAGAGGCACAAAAAGGATGAAATCATTATTTTGATTCCATCCCCTAGATGTAGGTTATTAAATTAAAAGTTTTCAAAAAATGTTTTAATGACATCCGCACCGCCAATGAAGGTTCCAAATGAAGCCCCAATGTTTGAAAGTACCACAATCAGGAGGATCCGGCTTACCTTGTTGCGCCAGAATCCTTTTACACTAAAAACGTCTTCTGATAAAGTTTCGAAGTCCTTGACGCTCGGACGACGAACATAGGCTTGGGCAAGACCAGCAAACCAGCCTGCTGCCAGCAATGGATGCAGTGCAGTGAACGGTGCGGCCACAAACGCAGTAAGGATTGTTAATGGGTGACCCATCGCAATGACAGTTCCAAGTGCTGAAAGTGAGCCAGTCCAAAGTATCCAGCTTATTGATTGATCAAGTCCTGCATTCGGATTTGCAAAAAAGGTAATCACAATAAGTGCGACAATCATGATTGGAAGCGCCCAGCCAAGGATTTTCGGCCACTTAGACTTAGGCGGAATAGCATTTAATTGCGCCAAATTCTGCTCTTTTTTGATTTCTTCTTTAATTCCTGGCACGTGTGCTGCTCCAAGAACAGCGACAACTTTTTCACCAGGGGCATCCTTGATCTTTTGAGCAAGATACTGGTCGCGCTCATCAATTAAAGGCTTCTTTAACTTCGGGAAGCTTTCAGTGAATTCATTGAGCATGGCATTGATGGTATCCTGCTCCTTCATCTTCTCCAATTCTTCCTCGGAAATACTGTCATGGCTAAAAATACTTGTGATGATCTGAGTGAGCAGCATCGACTTTCCTCTCAGACCGAGATTACCCCAAATCCTTGAAAAAGTAATCTGGATATTCCTATCCGCAAGCACTAAATTCGCGCCAACTTCTTTAGCGGATTCGATTCCCTGGATCATTTCCTGCCCAGCTTTAATTCCAAGTTCCTTAGCCATACGGTTTTGGAAAGAAGAGATGGCAAGATTCATTAACAGCAATGACGCTCTCTTTTGCTTGATTACCTGGATTATGTCCATTTCCTTCCACTTGGCACCTTCAGTGATTGTTTGATACCTTTGTTCATCCAGCTCAACACAAACGGAATCAGGCATTTCGGCTTCAATTACTTCCTTTACTTGCTCCGCACTGTGCTTTGATACGTGTGCCGTGCCAATCAGTATGTATTCTTTTCCATCTAAATTAATTCTCGTTATGTTATCCTCGACCATAGATACCTTCCTTTAAATAGACCAGCTGCTTGCCTCTGGCAAACGATAATGGACAGTCCAAAATATAAAATGAGCAATGATTCTGTTTATTTTTCCATTATAACATGAACCGCTGATCTATTTACCAACAAAACAAAAAACTGCACTAGGAGTCATAAATTCTGACTCCTAGTGCAGCTTTTCTGTTCATTACTTGTCATTTACTTTGAATAAGTTGTTTTCAGCTTAGTTGATTTTCGGTTATCCATCATTTTTTTCACAACAGGATACAAAACTGGTCCCCATTTGATTGCCATTCTGATTAGTTTATTCATGAGCCTTACCTCCTCATTTGTTACTGTATATATACCCTGGCTATATGTAAGACAATCCTGCTTTTTTTTGGAAGGTTCATTTTTATGGTTACAAATGAAAGACCCCCATTCAAACAAGAATAGGGGTCAAATGAATCGTTTATTTTGCTGGAGAAAGTTCACTCTCAGTTACCCATTGATGGTTGGTAACTTTTTCAGAACCGTCAGTAGGAGTAAAATCAACCATATATACTGTCGTTTCCTCTGCTGTATCGATTACAGCTTTTGCACCCTTCATGCCTTCCATATGCTCAGTGTTAATGATTGCCTCATCACCAGCTTTTAATGGCTTATCCCCAGCATCCTTAAGCTCTTCATGGATGACCCACTTATGATTTTCTACCCTTGGACCGCCGTTCGTCGGGTCATATGACAAAGAGTAAACAACTGTGTCATAGGCACCAACAATTGTAGCTTCAGCACCATCCATTCCCGGCATATGGTCTTCGGTAATGATCGCCTTGCTTCCAACTTTATAAGTTGGGTTATGTTCTTCCTTAAGACCCTCTGGAATCTCCCCAGAACCTGAATGCTCCATATTGGCATGGCTGCTATGATCACCACTGCTCTCCTTGCCAGCGTTTTCGCCTTGATCCCCCGAACAAGCCGATAAAAAAAGCGCAGTTGAAACGGAAATCATCAACATTGATAATTTGCTGTTAAATTTCATAAATATCTCTCCTCTTTTGGTGATAAATAATTTATAACAGGAAATTGTGCAGAAAATATCGAGCAGCTATCGAGAAGGTGATTTTTGAAACTGCATTGCTTATAAAATACAATCTAAAAGTAAGTCTTCAAAAAAACTCTCTTCTTCCAAAGAGAGTTATTAAATGATTATCACTATTTTCCTTCTCGAATTTCCATGATACTTTTCCCGCCTGCAAATGCATGGAGAGTGTTAATTTTACCAAGTGTTTGGAATCCATACCGGCTATATACATTTTCGACCTTGTCGCTGATCGGGAACACCCATAAGTGGCTGAATCCTCTATCATGGACCTGCTGCTGGATATAGCGTATCAACTTGCCAATCAGGCCTTTTCCCCGGTATTCTTCTAATGTGGCAACACTTTCAAGCCTCGCCTGGTCACCATCATGAAAAATACATGCAGTCGAACACGCGACTCCCTTATACCTTAGCAAAAAGTGAGTAAATCCAGGATGCTTAATTTCTTCCTTTAATGCCACTTCCCTGATCGCTCCGCCAAATTCCTTGATGGTAATTTCAATATCGATTGCTTCTTGAAGATTCTTATCCGTTACTTCTTCGATTGAAAAATCTTCACCTAAAGGAGTAGCTTTAAGCTTATTGTCCCATAGCTGCACTGGTCCTCCCAGTTCCTCACTGCGAAACCCTGCACGATGCAACTCTTTAAGTAAAGCTGCATTGTCCTCATGATTATAAATATAAAACCTCGGAATGATATTCTTCTCTTTGTAAAAATAACTTACTTCCTGTACAACCAGTGCTGGATCATCGACCACCTCACTAATCTGAGCATGATTCGCATCATAGTAGTTAGGCTGCCTTTCATTCATAAATATGGTGCCCCATGACTTGTCCAGTCTTTTGGTAAAAGTACTTATATACGCTCGATCTAATTCTAGTACTTTATCTAATAATTCCATTTTCCTTCCCCATCTTTCATCAATTTCACATTAAAGTACAAGATTGTTTATTCGGCTCATACCCTTAATGG
>NZ_JBAVFI010000404.1:0-2065 GCF_049588175.1 Mesobacillus sp. | reverse complement strand
ACAACATAATAATTATACAGAAACTTCTATAAAAATAGATAGTGTACTTTTTAAAAAAGGCTAAGTTAGATCACGTTGTTGACATTCAAATAAAACGACCAATCGTTCTCTAGAAGTAAAAAAGGCCGTGAGTGAAATTACTACGATTAAGTAAAATGATCAGTGGTAATTACCTGGTCTTAATAGATGTATCTTCTAAGATTCTCCGAGCAAATTCTGTAAACTTATTTGAAACAAATTTTTGCTCAAAACGTAAATATATTTAGAAATGAGAGGGGGAATGTAATGTTGAAGTTGTTTCTTACTGTTGGTGTCATTGGCATTATTATTTCTGGTATTTTTATTGGGGCTTGGACGGATGGACAACAACAAAGAGCAAATTTTCATTCTGAAACTGAAGAACATAGAAATTTCAGAACAAAAATAGCAATGATTTCTGGTTTGGTTGGATTAATTTCTTTAGGTATTGCTGGATTAATATACTTTTTATAATCTATTTTTTAACATAGCCATAAATATAGAAAATCTCACATATGTAAAAGGGAGAGTTCACCAAATATCTAGCCAACTCCCCCTTTGATCTACTTTATGATTTTCCTAAAGCTCATCAAACCCGTTAACATCCGATGTTTTCGTATATTGTCTTGATTTTTGCTCGAAGAAGTCGGTTTTTCCGAGGTCAACTTCCTGGTATGCGATGATCCATCTTATTGGATTGGTCCGGTATCCTTCGAATGGTGCCTGGAAGCCTAATTGTTCTGCCCTTTTATTGGCCATGAACTTGATATATGCTTCTAGGTCTGGCATGAGCAGGCCATCGATTTTGTTGCCGATGATGTGTTTTGCCCATTCGATTTCCAATTCAGCTGCTTTAATAAAGGTAGCAGTTCCGAATTCTTTTAGCTGTTGGGTATCGTATTCAGGATTCTCTGTCAAAATCTCTTTAAAAATCTTTTCAAACAATCCAACATGGAGCTGTTCATCACGATTGATATAATTGATCATCGTGCTGGTTCCGACCATTTTTTGATTGCGGGCCAGATTGTAAAAGAAGGCAAATCCTGAATAAAAGAAGAGGCCTTCCAAAATGACGTCATACACGATGGAATGTAATAGATTCTCAACTGTTGGTTCTTCTGCAAATCCTTTATAGCCGTCAGTGATAAAATCATTTCTTTCGCGTAAGATCGGCTCTGTTCGCCAATAGTCAAATACCTCTTCCTGCTTCGCTTTGGGAACTATGCTTGATAATACATAGCTGTATGAGTGGTTATGCACGACCTCCTGCTGCGCCAAAATGATCATGAGCGCATTCAGGCTTGAATCGGTTAAATAATCAGCCACCCTTCCAGCATAGTCCGTTTGAATACTATCCAGCAAAGCTAAAAGCCCAATAATTTTTAAGAATGCATCCTGTTCATCTTCTGTTAGCGCTGGAAACTGTTTGATATCCTTAGACATGTTAATCTCAAAGGGTGTCCAGAAGTTCCCTAGCATTCTTTTATATTTTGGATAAGCCCATGGATAGCGGACATCATCCCAGTTTAAGATATTTGAACTCCGGCCATTGATAATTCCAGTCGAGGCATTTGGTGCCTCGACATCTATAATGAAGCGCTTTTTCATTTCGATCATGTTGCTTCCCCCCGTATTAGCTATGGCAGCTTTCACATTCATCTATTTCATTACCTGAAGTAGAGCGTATATAATAGGTCGTTTTCAATCCCGATTTCCACGCATCCATATGAAGATCTAACAGGGTCTTTGCTTTAATATCATTCCTCACATACAAATTAAAGGAAATAGCCTGGTCAATATGGCGCTGGCGTTTCGCATTCTGCCTGATGCTCCAATGCTGGTCAATATTGTACGCTGATTTGTAAAACCAGGTCGTTTTTGGTGAAAGATCCGGCGCAGTGACTGGAATTTTATAATCCTTTTTCTCCTCGGAATACTCAAGTCTAAAGATTGGATCAATGCTTGCAGTCGACCCAGCCAGTATTGACGTCGAAGAGTTCGGTGCAACAGCCATTAAATACCCATTCCGAATACCACCTTGTTTTAC
>NZ_JBAVFI010000403.1:0-5046 GCF_049588175.1 Mesobacillus sp. | reverse complement strand
GGACAAACAGGTTCTATTTTTGAAGGAGGAAGTGTGATGGCCCCATGAAGTTCCATGAAATGAATGAAAACGAAATTGCCAGCGCCTTAAGAACAGATTTTACAGAAGGATTAGATGAAAAGGAAGTAAAAAGCAGACGAGAGCAGCATGGGCCTAATGCATTAACTGAAGGGGAAAAGCAATCAGCACTATTATTATTCTTTAGCCAGTTCAAGGATTTCATGGTGCTTGTATTGCTAGCGGCCACCTTGATCTCTGGCCTTCTGGGTGAAATGGTTGATGCCATCGCGATTATTGCTATTGTGCTTGTGAATGGCATTTTAGGTTTTTTTCAAGAAAGGAAAGCAGAAAAATCACTCGATGCACTTAAAGAACTTTCTGCCCCTCAGGTTCACGCATTAAGGGATGGAGGATGGATTAAAATCCCGTCCAAGGATGTCGTGCCGGGTGATATATTAAAATTCACCTCGGGTGACCGGATTGGTGCAGATATCCGGTTGATTGAGTCCTGGAGTCTGGAGATAGAAGAATCAGCGCTGACAGGAGAATCCGTTCCGGTCCAAAAAAATACAAGCCCTTTACGAATTCCTAATCCTGGTCTTGGTGATATGGAAAATATGGCTTTCATGGGTACGATGGTCACAAGAGGAAGCGGTACGGGTGTTGTTGTAGCCACAGGGATGAAAACAGCTATGGGCCAAATCGCAGATCTGCTGCAGACAGCTGAAGCACAAGAGACACCATTGCAGCGGAGACTAGAACAGCTGGGGAAAATACTCATCACGGCTGCATTGTTCCTTACACTTTTAGTCGTTGGAGTCGGTGTTCTCCAGGGCCACGATCTATACACAATGTTCCTGGCGGGTGTCAGCTTGGCGGTTGCTGCGATTCCTGAAGGCCTTCCGGCAATTGTAACAGTTGCATTATCGCTTGGTGTGCAGCGGATGATCAGGAAGAATGCCATTGTCAGGAAACTGCCTGCAGTAGAAACACTTGGCTGCGCTTCTGTTATTTGCTCCGATAAAACAGGCACGATGACACAAAATAAAATGACCGTAACACATTTGTGGAGCGGTGGTAAAACTTGGACTGTGGATGGTGTAGGATATTCTCCAACAGGCTCATTCTTCCACAAAGAAAGAACCATTCATCCTCAGTCTGAAAAATCACTTCAGCAGCTTTTGACGTTTGGCATGTTATGCAATCATTCTGAAATCATTGAGAAAGATGATGAATATGCCATCGATGGCGATCCTACGGAGGGTGCACTTTTAGTGGCAGCGATGAAGGCTGGGTATCGAAGACAAAGCCTGCTGAATCAGTTTGAAATAGTTAATGAATTTCCCTTTGATTCAAAGCGGAAAATGATGAGTATGATTGTTAAAGATAAAAACGGAAGAAAGTTCGCTGTCGTTAAAGGAGCTCCCGATGTGTTGATCGGTTTGAGTGAATCGATTCTTTGGGATCAAAGACAGCAATTCCTTTCCAAGGATTTGACGTCAAAAGTCCAGGCAGCGATTGATGAACTCGCTGGAAACGCTTTGAGGACAATTGCAATCGCATTCAAGCCTATTTCTGAGAATACCGTGGTCCTTCATGAGAATGAAGCTGAAAAAGGGCTGACGTTCATCGGTTTGCAGGGAATGATTGATCCGCCGCGACCAGAAGTTAAAACGGCGGTAAAAGAATGCCGTGATGCCGGAATCAAAACGGTGATGATTACCGGAGACCATGTTATAACTGCAAAAGCAATTGCGAAGCAGCTTGGAATTCTGACTAAGGACAGTAAGGTCATAGAGGGTAAGACATTGTCAGAGATGTCCGTTTCCGAGCTTGAGGATGTTGTAGATGATGTTTCCGTTTTTGCGAGAGTATCGCCTGAACATAAGTTAAAAATCGTTAAGGCTCTTCAAAATAGAGGACATATTGTTGCAATGACAGGAGATGGGGTCAATGACGCCCCGGCGATTAAGGCCGCTGATATTGGAGTAGCCATGGGGATCACAGGTACAGATGTAGCGAAAGAAGCATCATCCCTGGTGCTGCTCGATGATAACTTTGCAACCATAAAGGCTGCGATCAAAGAAGGTCGAAATATCTATGAAAATATTAGAAAGTTCATCCGATATTTGCTTGCATCAAATGTAGGTGAGATTCTGGTCATGCTATTCGCGATGATTTTGGGCTTACCGCTTCCGCTCGTACCGATTCAAATACTTTGGGTAAATCTTGTAACAGACGGACTGCCTGCTATGGCACTAGGTTTGGACCAGCCGGAAGAAGATGTAATGAAGCGCTCACCACGCCATCCAAAAGAAGGGGTATTTGCCCGGGGGTTGGGCTGGAAAGTGGTTTCAAGAGGATTCTTAATCGGTTTAGTGACGCTGATCGCTTTTATGGTTGTTTACGGAAGAAATCCAGAAGAGCTTGCCTATGCCCAGACAATTGCGTTCGCAACACTTGTTATGGCCCAGCTAATCCATGTTTTTGATTGCAGAAGTGAAAAATCCGTATTTGCCCGCAATCCATTTGGCAATAAATATCTCGTATGGGCGGTAATATCTTCACTTGTTATGGTTCTTGCCGTCATTTACTCGCCAATGCTCCAGCCGATTTTCCATACTGTAGCCATCCTGCCTGCTGACTGGCTGTTGATCATTGGATTATCTGCAGTTCCTACATTTTTGCTTGCCGGAACATTTTTTGCAAGAAAAACAAAAAGAAATATGATATAATCCTTTAGGTAATAGAGAAGGCTCTATTGCCTTTCTTTTTTTTATTATTAAATTATCACTAAAAATAAAGGCTCTGTTATAGGTCCATGTTATTTTAAATCTGTTGATTGGAGCGAAAATCAACAGTCTAATTTAACAAAGACACTCATGCAAAAGTTTTGCACCATGAGGTATGTAAATTAGCATTGCAGACTCCCTTATTTTCAGGATAGCCTATGAAAAATTAAAAACCTTCACGAATCAACTCGACTTTTTATAGAGAATGGATGTGTCTTGAATGGTCGTCAGTATGACTGGATTTGGAAGGAGTAAGGCTGATTCGGAAAGGTTCAGCGTCAATGTTGAGGTGAAGACGGTAAACCACCGTTTTTGTGAATTTCATATACGTATGCCTCGCCAGCTCCTGAAAACGGAAGAAAAAATAAAAAAGAAACTTGGTGAACACATAAAAAGAGGGAGAGTCGAAGTATTTGTAACTTTGGAGGGTGAAGGCATAGTAAGCCGAAGTGTACATATTGACTGGCAAGCCCTGGACGAATTAGTCCATCACATATCTGAAATCAAAAACCGGTACGGCATTACCGGTGAGATTGAGCTTCGAGACCTTGTCAACAGGGACGAAATCATTCATATTGAAGAAAAAGAGACAGAGAATGAAGAACTCGAACAGCTTGTATTGGCTGCAATCCAGGACGCGGGAACACAGTTGGTCCAGATGCGCCTGCTTGAAGGTAAGGTTCTTGAGAGCGATGTTTCTCAAAACATCCAGCAGCTAAAAGGCAATCTCAGCAAGGTAAAACAATTCGCCCCAGATGTTGTAGAGCAATACAGAGACAGGCTGAATAAGAAAATGGCTGATTTTTTGGATGGTCAGGCTGATGAGAGCAGGATACTTACTGAAGTCGCGTTTTTTGCAGACAAAGCCGATATCAGTGAAGAAATCACCAGGCTTGAAAGCCATGTCATCCAATTTACAGAAATAATGAAAGCGAATGAACCTCTTGGCAGAAAACTTGATTTTTTGCTTCAGGAAATGAATCGCGAGGTCAATACGATTGGATCCAAAGCGAATGATTCTAGAATTGCCAGAGAAGTTGTCGAAATGAAAAGTCTCCTTGAAAAGGTTAAAGAGCAAGTACAGAATATTGAATAGCGTTTAGAATGAGCTTTGCAAGGTAAAAATAAATAACTGATGATTGGGGGACCATCATGGCAATAAAGCTTATAAATATAGGCTTCGGCAATATTGTTTCAGCGAACAGGATCATTTCGATCGTGAGTCCAGAATCCGCTCCGATTAAAAGGATCATTCAGGATGCACGTGACCGCGGGTCATTAATAGATGCTACATATGGAAGAAGGACCAGGGCTGTTATCGTAATGGACAGCGACCACGTCATTCTCTCTGCGGTACAGCCAGAAACAGTTGCCCACCGCTTGAATGACAGGGATGATATTATTGATGAAGGGTAGGACTTTTTAATGCAGGAAAAAGGATTGTTGATTGTTCTTTCAGGGCCATCAGGAGTTGGAAAAGGAACGGTCCGGAAAGAATTGTTTTCCCAGCCGGATACAGCTTTTGAATACTCCGTTTCAGCTACGACCAGGTTCCCGCGGGAAGGCGAGAGAAATGGGGTAGATTATTTCTTCAAAACAAGGGAAGAATTTGAAGATATGATCAAACAGGACCAGCTGCTTGAATATGCAGAGTTTGTAGGCAACTATTATGGCACTCCTGTAGAATATGTCCGCCAAACTCTTGACGCCGGGAAGGATGTTTTCCTAGAGATTGAAGTTCAGGGCGCAAGCCAGGTCCGCAGGAAGTTTCCGGAAGGGCTGTTCATTTTCCTGGCTCCGCCTAGCCTTTCAGAACTTGAAAACCGAATCGTTACGCGAGGAACCGAGACGGAGGATATCATTAAAGGCAGAATGAGAGCAGCAAGAGAAGAGATTGAAATGATGGAATTATATGATTATGTTGTTGAAAACGACCATGTGGAAAGTGCCGCTAATCGAGTTAAAGCAATTGTCGTTGCTGAGCATTGCCGCAGGGAACGAGTTCAACATCGCTATAAAAAAATGCTGGAGGTAGATTAAATGCTTTATCCTTCTATTGATTCTTTAATGACAAAAATTGATTCAAAATATTCATTGGTATCGGTTGCTGCAAAGCGTGCTCGCAGTATGCAGGTTCACATGGACCCAAAAATCGATAAGTATGCATCACATAAATTCGTTGGTAAAGCACTTGAGGAAATCAACGCTGAAAAGCTTCATTTCAAAACAGCTGCCAGCCATGAAGAATTAAATA
>NZ_JBAVFI010000402.1:0-3631 GCF_049588175.1 Mesobacillus sp. | reverse complement strand
AACTGTTTTCTCCAGCGGGGTGCCACAAACCTTGCATGGTTCATTTTTACGGCCGTATACAAAAAGCTGCAGCTGGAACATGCCAATCTGTCCCTGGGAGTTTACATATGAACGAATCGTGCTTCCTCCCTTTTCTACTGCTTCAGACAGTGTATTGACAATCTCTTTATACAGCACCGCCTCTTCCTTCTTAGTCAGTGAATTAGCAATGCGTTCAGGGTGAATCCTTGCGCGGAATAAGGCTTCATCAACGTATATGTTTCCTAGCCCCACAAGGATTTTTTGATCGAGAAGCGCTGGCTTTATCTTTCTATTTGTCTTTTTCAGCTTTTCGGACAGCCATTCAACAGAAAACTGCTCTGAAAAAGGTTCAGGTCCTAGATCAGCAAGCGGCTGCGTCTCAAACTCTTTCCCTTTTTCATATAAATGCATTGTTCCGAATTTCCGGACATCTTTATAACGCAATTCTGTACCGTCGGTAAAGTGAAAAATGACATGTGTATGTTTGTCCACTGGGTCACCGGCATTAAATACTCCGTACTTGCCTTCCATTCTTAAATGGGAAACAAGCGCAAGCTTTTCAGTGTAAAGAATAAGGAACTTTCCTCTTCGACCAATTTCCTTTATTATTTGTCCTTTCAGGGCATCGTTAAATTGCTCTGCCTCTTCAGGACGCTTGATCATTTTTGGCCAGGACACTGAAACATGCTTGATCTCTTTTCCCGTTGCAAGAACCTCTAAAGTTCTCCTTACGGTTTCTACCTCTGGAAGCTCAGGCATCCTATCCCGCCTTTCATATGCTTATTTGTAGTCACTGCTGTTATACACCAATTCCGTATATTAATTAGCTTACTTAGCATCATACCAGGTTGGGCCAAAAGCATAATCCACTTTCAGCGGGACTTTAAGTTCAATAGCATTTTCCATTACATCAGGAACGACTTTTATCAGCTTTTCGATTTCATCCTTAGGAGCCTCAAAAATCAATTCATCGTGTACCTGAAGAAGCAGCCTCGACTTTAGTCCCTCTTCCTTAAGCCTGTCAGCCATATCAATCATTGCTTTTTTAATGATATCTGCCGCGCTGCCCTGGATTGGTGTATTCATCGCTGTCCGTTCAGCAAAGCTCCGCAAATTAAAGTTTCGGCTCGTAATCTCAGGGATGTATCTGCGTCGGTGAAGCAAGGTCTGAACATACCCTTTTTGCTTTGCATCCTTTACGATTTCATCCATGTACTCTTGCACACCCGGATAGCTTTCGAGATAGCGTTCGATAAATTCTCCTGCTTCCTTTCTGGAAATGTTTAAGCTTTGTGATAGGCCATAGTCGCTGATTCCATAAACGATTCCAAAGTTTACTGCCTTTGCATGCCGGCGCATATTGGAAGTGACTTCATCTTTGCCCACCTTGAAAACTTCCATAGCCGTTTTAGTATGGATGTCCATATCATTCTGAAAAGCCTCAATCAACTTTTCATCTCCAGCAATATGTGCGAGCACACGGAGCTCAATCTGTGAATAATCGGCAGCAAAGATGATCCAGCCTTGTTCGGAAGGAACAAATGCCTCACGGATTTTCCTGCCTTCTTCCAGGCGGATCGGGATGTTTTGCAGGTTTGGATCTGTAGAGCTTAATCTTCCCGTCTGGGTTAATGCCTGGTTGAATCTCGTATGGACCTTTTCCGTTTCTTTATTGACTACTTTTTGCAGCCCTTCAATATAAGTGGATTGAAGCTTTCCAAGCTGTCGATAATTAAGAATCTCTTCGATAATTTTATGCTTCGGTGCTAGTTTCTCAAGAACATCCGCAGACGTTGAATAACCTGTCTTTGTCTTCTTTGCAGCCGGCAAACCAAGCTTTTCAAACAGGATGACACCTAATTGCTTGGGAGAATTAATATTGAAATGCTCGCCTGCCATTTCAAAAATCCTTATTTCGATTTCTGCCAGACGGCCCTTGATTTCTTCCCCCATATTGACAAGTCGGTCCATATCCAGCTTGACGCCCTGATATTCCATATCTGCCAATACAAGTGACAAAGGCATTTCAAGGCTGCTAAACAGATCATGCTGGTCATTTTCCCATAATTCGTTTTCAAGCTTTTCTTTTAACAAAGCCAAAGCCGCTGCCTTACGGACAAGATGCTCCCCGAGTATTTTC
Organism: Mesobacillus sp.; assembly: GCF_049588175.1. Classification (GTDB taxonomy): domain Bacteria; phylum Bacillota; class Bacilli; order Bacillales; family Cytobacillaceae; genus Mesobacillus. Next base: position 1,470 of record NZ_JBAVFI010000402.1, on the reverse strand, counting down.
TCTTCCGGAATCCTCCGTTTTGCCCCTTTTCCATAAACCGCTTCGTCAGATTGTACACTCAAGAAACCATGCTGTTTTGCAACTGCAGCTAAATCATCAGGATTCTCAGAGGGATTTATGATGTAGGAAGCAAGCGCAACATCAAAATCAGCACCTTTTAGATGGATTCCACGGTGTCTTAAGCTGACTTCCGAACGCTTTGCATCATAAACAGTCTTTTTACAGGATTCATCCTCAGCCCATTTTTTGAATTCATCAGATTCAAGGGCCGATTTTGCCGGCATATAAAAGCTGCCTTTCTCACTTACGACCGCAAAGCCGATAATATCAGCATAATGATAGTTATCCTCAAGCACTTCAACATAAAAAGTGCTTTCCTTTGCAAACATTTCCGGGGTAATATTGTCTGCCTGTTCAAACACAATATCCTCAAGTTCGACTGTGTTTCCTGCTTCAACATCCCCGCCTAGCTTGTCCAGAAGCGAATTAAAACCCAGTTCTTTAAATATTTTCATGACTTTTTCTTTTTCAGAGCCTTCATATTCCAATTCATTCAAGCTTACTTCTATCGGAGCTTCTCTCGTAATGGTTGCAAGCTCCTTGCTCATCACAGCCTGGTCTTTAAATTCTGCAAGCTTTTCCTGAAGCTTTTTCCCGCTGACTTTTTCTATGGATTGCAGCAAATTTTCAAGCGTACCATATTCTTTCAGCAGCTTAATCGCCGTTTTTTCGCCTACTCCAGGGACACCAGGAATATTATCAGAAGCGTCCCCCATAAGCCCCTTCATATCAATGATTTGTTCGGCACTAAGGCCATATTTCTCCAGGATATGGGCTGGTGTATACTCTTCAATATCTGTAATGCCCTTCCTTGTGATATTGACGGTCGTCTTATCCGAGCTTAGCTGCGTTAAGTCCTTGTCACCGGAAATGACCTTCGTCTCGAAGCCTTCTTTTTCAGCAAGTAAGCTTAAGGTGCCGATGATGTCATCAGCTTCATAATTTTCCAGTTCATATTGAGGAATACCGTATGCGGTCAGTAATTCACGGATAAACGGAAATTGTTCGGATAGCTCAGGCGGAGTCTTTTGCCTGCCGCCCTTATATTCACTGAAGGTTTTATGCCTGAAGGTCGTTTTGCCTGCATCAAAAGCAACCAAAATGTGTGTCGGTTTTTCATCCTCTAGAATTTTCATTAGCATCATCGTAAACCCGTAGACTGCATTCGTATGTATGCCTTTTTCATTGTTCAATAGCGGCAGCGCAAAGAAAGCGCGGTACGCTATACTGTTTCCATCTATCAATACAAGCTTTTTAGACATGAAATTCCTCCTCTTTTTAATTGCACATGTGCCAACAAGTGTCGGTGATATTTCTTTTTTAATGTAGGATGTGTTAAACTAGTCTGTTGATTTCCGCTCCAGGCGCTTCGCTTTCCGGGGGGCGTCAGGTGAGCCTCCTCGTCGCTTT
>NZ_JBAVFI010000401.1:0-1734 GCF_049588175.1 Mesobacillus sp. | reverse complement strand
ACGAGGAGGCTCACCGCCAGCCCCGCGGAAAGCGAAGCGCCTGGAACGGAAATCAACAGACCTGTTTTACTTTCCAACCAATAAAATAAATGTAGACAAGCTCGCTTTTCTCAAGTTTGTGTACAGTCTAAGAGCAAGCCAACTTTTATGGCTTGCTCTTTTTTTAAAAGATTAGGATTCTTTTACAATTGTTTTATTAATCTCAACCCGCTCTTTGCCCATAAAGAAAATGGTGACAGCAGAAATGACGATTGGGATTAAGGCCAGCGCAAAGATGTGGGTGATCGAGGAAGACATTGCCTGGACAATTTTATCAAGCACGAATTCCGGGATTTGCGACCGCTGTCCTGACTGAAATAGCTGCTGTGGATCGCCTGCAAACTGATTGCCTTGACCGCCGCCCATGCCTTTAAATGCGCTTATCAACTCATCTTTAAATACATTGTTTTGGATAGTTCCAAAGATGGTTACCCCAAGTGTCATGCCAAGAGAGCGAAGGAAGGAATTAGTCGAGTTCGCTGATCCCCGAAAACGAGGGTCGAGATTATGGATTGACGCCGTTGGCAGCAGGGAAAATGAGAATCCCATGCCGAATCCGACTAAAATCATAAAGAGTGTCAGCATAGTCCTGGACGTTTCCGGTGTCATCGTGCTCAGCAGCAGCATGCCCGCAAAGTACGCTGCAACAGAAATGAACATAAGGTTGCGATAGCTTGTTTTTGTCTGGAAAACACCGCCTACTGCACTCCCTGCAACGGATCCAAGCATCATGGGTGTTAAAATCAAGCCGGCTGTTTTGGCTGACCCGCCGTAGACAGCCTGTACGAAAATCGGAATAAAGACTGCAAGGATAATGAACGTGGCCCCGTATAAAAACGCAAGAATTTGCGATGTTGCGAACAAGCGCCTTTTAAACATCCAGAAAGAGATGATTGGTTCTTCCGCTCTTCTTTCTGCAAAAATAAAAACAATGAAGAACAGAGCAAAGCTGGTGAACAAACCAATAATCTGCAGCGAATCCCAGCTGTATTCTTTACCGCCAAGTTCGAGTGCAAACATTAAGCTGACTACAGCGATGACCAGGGTGAAAGCGCCAGCCCAGTCAATTTTTTGCTTTGAATGCTGAGCGGATTCATGATAATACTTTACAATGAAAAATAAAGAAACGATGCCAATTGGGACATTGATATAGAACACCCAGTGCCAGCTGAACCAGTCCGTGATATAAGCACCTAGCAGCGGCCCAAGAACGCTTGAAGTCCCGAAAACGGCTCCGAGAAGTCCGGTCATTTTCCCGCGTTTTTCTGGCGGGAAGATATCAAAAACAATCGTAAAGGCAATTGGCATCAATGCACCGCCGCCAATCCCCTGGATCGCTCTGTAAACACTTAGCTGTACCATCGTTTCGGCAATTCCGCATAGTGCAGATCCAATTAAAAAAACAAGCAAGCCGAATATGTAAAATCGTTTCCGTCCGTACATATCAGACAGCTTCCCAAAGATCGGCATTCCTGCCATGACTGTGACCATATAGGCGGAAGTTACCCATACAAACTTGTCAAAGTCCCCGAGGTCAGCGACAATCGTTCCCATGGCGGTGGCTACAATCGTATTGTCCATCGCGGCCATTAAGATTCCTAGTAACAATCCTGCTACCACCAATTTTAAATTTTTTTGGCTGAATTCCATAAATTCCTCCTGCAGTTTTTCGTAATAGTAAAAATAGGTATATTC
>NZ_JBAVFI010000400.1:0-2044 GCF_049588175.1 Mesobacillus sp. | reverse complement strand
GATGGAAAGAGTCTTGCTGCGAATATTGCCCTTGTCAAAAATAATGCCAGGGTGGGAGCGTTGATCGCTGTCAGCCTTGCAAAATAGATCAAATAGAGAATCAGCCATAGTGCTGGTTCTTTTTTTTATGCATCGCTGTTTCAGTTGGATCTTTTATGAATTGTAAGTTACTGCGAAGTCATGATACATAACGATGTTTAGAAACTAATGCACTCTCATGAATAAAATGATAAAAATTGGTCTAAATAGATTGGCGTAGTTGTATTTTATTAGTAACAAAAAAATAGTTGGGAGGGTGAGAGGGCAGGGTGACTGAGGATACTCGCCAAAAGGATATGATTTGTTTTTGCTATCATTTGTCGTGATTAATATTATTCTTGAATTTCACAAAGTCCAAATAAAAGGAAAAATCTTCTTTGCTGATCCCGTTTTTTATCGCTTCATCCACAAGCAGCAGCCACTCCTGATCAATTGGAATACCATTCTTGTTAACCTTTATCTCGTGCCCCATTAAATATTCAACCGTAGTATCCAGGGTTTTAGCCAGACGAGATAACACTTGTAGGGAGGGATTCTTCTGAATGCCTCTTTCAATATAACTAAGATAGGATTTCGACACCTTTGCTTTTTCAGATAGCTCAGTGATCGAGTACTTTTTTCTTATCCGCAGACTTTTAATTTTCTCTCCAACCATCATATGATTATTCTCCTTAAAATCAATTCATCTATTCATTATAACGAACATTTAAGTTCTTTTAAAAATACAAGAATGTAAGAAAAACAGAGTATATTCTTTAAAACGAACGAATTAAGAGGATTTTTGGGATAATTCGGCATTTTTTAGACTTTTTCATAAATGATTCTATTGAACTATACTTTATAAAGAACAAAAGCGCTTTTAGACTGACCCAGGAGGTTTTGAAGGGTATGTACAGGAAAAACTGTGATCGGTGCAATCGTCCATCGTATAGCAGCAGTGAGGTTGGGGAGTGGCTATGCCCTGTTTGTGGTCATGATTTAACTAGATATCCCTTTTTTCAAGCAGTAACTCTTGAAAAAGTTGCCATTTTAAACCGATGGAATAACGCTCCATATAAAAAAGAAATTACTCGCATAGAGTCTGCCAAAAATTTTTGGGGGTAAGAATAAAAAAACTGTTCAACAATTAGGTATAAAATATGACAAAAAGCCCTTATAAATGCTTGAAATTTCTGAAAACTAATCAAAACAACAAGTGTTTTTGTAATTCTGTGGAAAAAAAAAGAAATAATCGATAAAAAGTAACCGACAAATACCTACATTATAAACAAATAGAACCATATACAATGATATTGGGAGTTAAGGATATGAAAAAAGGCACAGAAAAAGGCAAACTCGTTGAAAAACTAGGACGCAAAGTCACGGATCTAAGGTGCAATGTACTATGATGGCCGGACTGCCTGGAATACAAATAGTATTTTGGGGGGAAGAAAGTGATTAGTGAGAAGGCAATTTTCGAAGAACTGGATACAGAATGGATGCAGTTAATCATGGAAGCACTAGAAATGGGCTTAAAGAAAGAGGAAATTCGAGAGTTTTTAACAAACTTCAATGGCCAATCAGTTGGTACAGAGCTTTAAAACTTACATATATAATAGAAAATTGATCGAGCAGCTCTTTTTGGAGGTGCTTTTTATTTTTGGCCCTGTTAACCTTAGCTGTTGATTTCCGCTCCAGGCGCTTGCTTTCCGGGGGGGGGCGTTCGCCGAGCCTCCTCGTCGCTGACGCTCCTGCGGGGTCTCACCTGAAACGCTAATCCCCCAGGAGTCAAGCACCTTCCATTCCAATCAACAGGCTTAAAAACAACAATGCCCTTATAAAAACTTGCCAGCTGTTTCCCTTCAAGTTACTCCTCGGTCAGTCCCAGCTTAATCGTAGCTACACGCTACAGGGTCTCTTTGAAGGGCGGATTAGCATTTCACCTTTTGCACTGTTAAAAGAGAGAAAAAAATGGACAGCTTGTACAGGCTATCCATCAACACTTACTTATTATCAAGTTTCCATT
>NZ_JBAVFI010000399.1:0-5715 GCF_049588175.1 Mesobacillus sp. | reverse complement strand
AATTATGATAAAGCCCAACTGCCGGCTTTTTCATAAGCAAATTCTTCTAGGGGCTGGCGCTGAGCCTCCTCGTCGCTTCACTCCTGCGGGGTGCAAATGATATATGGTATCATTTCACCTTGGTCTCACCTGTCCAGCTAAGCCCGCAGGACATTGAATAGCTTCCTCGAATCTGCCCACGCACGATGGAAATGCGTTAGCATTTTCGGAGGAGTCTTCGCGCCTTCCACTACAATCAACAGGTTTTAAAATATACAATTACCATTAATAGAACCAAAGCATAAGAAAGTATTAAATTCATTACGATAGCCTATTCATTTACTAAAATCATATCTCACTATTACCCTTATTAACTGTCCGGATTTGCATCAAACCTGTTTTTGGATCGAATTCTATCGTTCGCCCGCTGTTTCCGCCGACATCCTGGGCAACTACCGGAATTCTTAATATCTTTAATTCATGAAGGACTGCATCCACATTCCTCGGGCCAATTCTCATCAAATCGCTGCTGCCGGAAAATTGAAACATTTGAGCTCCACCTGCAAGTTTGGCTTTTATCCAGGCTGGCCTTGCTCCCAACTTAAGCAGCTTGTCGTATAGAGCTTTAATTGCTGTGTCAGCATATTTCGCCTCATTAACTGGACCCGATTTTAACAGTGTTGAATCCGGAAGCATTACATGGGCTAGTCCCGCTGTTTCCCTGCCCTGGTCATACAAAACAACTCCTACACATGACCCTAGACCTGTGGTCTTGATTAAATGGGGCGCTTTTACCGTGTTCAGATCAGCAATACCAACTTTTATGATTTCTGCAGTACTATACATCAACCAGTACTCCCAATGCTTTGAAAATGGTATTAAAGGATTCAGGATCTGGCAGGAGAAAGAAATGTCCTCTTACACTTTCATCAGTCTGCCCTTCATCTTCATTTAATGCTGTATCAATCACAATTGCGTAATCGCTGACCTGCGATAGTTCTAGCAGCCCAAAACTTATGACTGCACCAGCCATATCAATACTCAGCGCTGGAACTGACGGCATAAGATTTAACTGCGTAAAATCAGATAATGAGCTCAGGTAGGAACCTGACAGGATGTTTCCCATTTCCTGCAATGCAGAAAGCGCCAATTCATTAACTTTCGAATCTGAAAATGAAAATGTCTGATCTCCAATCAACAGACGGATAAATTTCTCCGCCTGCTGTAATGGAAGTACAAAAAACATGCTTCCAGGAGCGTCTCCTTCAATTCTCAAGAATACGCTCGCAATGACACTTTCTGCTCCACCAGCCATTTCCATCATTTCATCAAAACTGACAATCCTGACATTTGGAACCTTCATATCGATCTTTTTATTTAATAGAGTAGAAAGTGCCGTAGCTGCATGCCCTGCTCCGATATTGCCAACTTCCTTTAATATATCAATATGCATATCAGATATTTTTATATGAAACGACATATTATGACCCCTTCAACCTTTACAGGTCTTTTTCCTCTAAAACACCAAGAATATTTTCTAAATCAATTAATATTAACAGGCGTTTGTCTAGTTTGATTACTCCGTTGATAAATTCTGCTGCTTCAGCACCCACAATTTCAGGAGGCGGTTCGACGATGCTGGACGGAATATCGATTACATCGTTTGCTCCATCGACAATGAGGCCCACTTCAGCTTCCGCGACCGAGACAATAATTACCCGAGAGCTATCTGTATAACCATGTTCCTCAATGCCAAAACGGACACGCAAATCGATCAGTGGTGTGACGACTCCCCTAAGATTCATGACACCTTTTATATAAGGTGAAGTGTGGGGCACTCTTGTGAAATGCATGATTTTTTCTATCGATTTCACCTGACCGACGGGGACAGCATATTCTTTTTCATTTAATTGGAAAACAATTACTTTCAAGTCTGATACCAGCATTTCAGCCATATTGTTCACTCCTATATTTTCAGCATGCACATATAGATCATTAGCTCAGCGATTATTTAATTAATGCATTGCAGTCTACGATTAATGCTACCTGTCCATCTCCGAGGATTGTTGCACCTGAAATTGCAAAGACATTTGTTAAATAGTTTCCCAGTGACTTCAGCACTACTTCCTGCTGGCCGATAAAAGAGTCCACAACCATTCCGGCCATTTTATCACCCTTCCGGACAATGATCACAGAATGGAATTGGTCATCTTGTGGTTCAGTAGGAACTTCAAAGATCTCCTTCAAAAACAGAAGTGGAACAACCTTGCCTCTAAAATCGATAACCTTTTGATTATGGGCTTTTAAAATATCTGTTTCTTTGATTATTGCTGTTTCAATAATAGATGAAAGAGGTATCGCAAATTTTTCCTTCTGAATCTCAACGAGCATGACAGAAATAATTGATAATGTAAGCGGAAGCTGTATAGAGAAAATGGTTCCAGCGTTTTCTTTTGAATCAATTGAAATGGAGCCGCCTAATGATTCGATTGTATTTTTGACAACATCTAACCCCACTCCCCGCCCAGAGATATCGGAGATTTTCTCAGCTGTTGAAAAACCGGATGAAAGGATTAATTCATACACTTGTTTATCTGTCATAGCAGGCGCCGCTTGCTCAGATACAATCCCTTTGCTGACAGCTTTTTTCAATACTTTCTCTCTGCTGATCCCAGCTCCATCGTCTTCGATTTCAATGAATACGTGGTTTCCGCTATGGAAGGCTCTTAAGACTACCGTTCCTTCCTCGCTCTTTCCTTTCGCCCGGCGATCTTCAGGTGACTCTACTCCATGGTCAACAGAATTTCTCAGAAGGTGGACAAGCGGGTCACCAATTTCATCAATAACCGTACGATCTAATTCCGTTTCTGCCCCAACGATTTCCAGATTGATCTTTTTGTTCAGATCACGCGCGAGCTGGCGGATCATTCGAGGGAATCTGTTAAATACAGTTTCTACTTGAACCATACGCATATTCAAAATGATATTTTGCAAGTCTCCGGAAATCCTTGACATGCGCTCGACAGTTTCGGTAAGTTCAGTATTTTCGAGTTCCTTTGATATTTGTTCAAGCCTTCCTCTGTCTATGACCAGTTCTTCAAACAAATTCATCAGAATATCCAAACGCTCTATATTTACTCGTATTGTCTTGCTGCTGTTATTCTTACTATTATTCTTCTTTTCTACTGCAGGAAGAACCTCTGTCTCAACTGAAGACTCGCTCATGACCATCTCAGCAATGTTTTCATTCTGTTGGATCACATGTGGTTCTGGGTCACTTGTCAAAGCTTTAAAGTCATCCATTTCAAGTGATCTAACATTCGTTTTGACCACTTCAGATACCTTCATGATTTTCCCTTTAATATCATCCTGGTTTTCTTTAGACACAATTGTAACAGAAAATTCAGAATCAAATTGTTCTTCTTCGAGCTGCTCTACAGAAGGATTTGCTTTAATTACTTCGCCAATCTGTTCCAATACCTCAAAAACCATATATACCCTGGCTGCTTTTAATAGACAATCTTCCCGCAACCCAATCGATACCTCATAAACACCAAAACCTTGCTCCTTTGATTGCTTCAGTACAGTGAGCTCAAATTCATCATAGTTTGAAAGCAATGGAGCTTCTACCGCTATTGCTGCTGCAGCCTCTGCATTTGCATGTACATGAGGATGCTCACCCATCTCAATCAATTTCAATTTGGCCACAGCTTCAGCGACGTCCATTTTCCCGTCTCCGCCTGTTGCAATTGATTGGACCATCTCTTCAAGGTGGTCAACCGCAATGAAAATGACATCAAGTAGTTCAGGGCTCGTTTTCAGACGGCTGTTCCGGATTGCATCCAGCACATTCTCCATTTGGTGAGTCAAGCTTGCCAAATCTTCATATCCCATAGTTGCTGACATCCCTTTAAGGGTATGTGCTGATCTGAATATCTCATTAATGATTGTCAAATCTTCAGGGTTCTTTTCAAGTTCTAATAATTGTTCATTACAGGACTGCAAATGTTCTTTACTTTCTTCAATAAAAACTTCAAGATATTGATTTAATTCCATGTGCTCCGCACCCCCGGCCTTAAATATAATTCATGATTGATTCTGCTATATTTTCTACATTCACCACTTCATCCACCAAATTCGTTGCAATAGCGGATTTTGGCATCCCAAAGACAATAGAAGTTTCCTGTGATTCGGCAATCGCTTTTACATTTCCGTTTTTCTTCATTTCAATAAGACCCTTGGCTCCGTCCGATCCCATTCCCGTCATGATGACTGTTATTTTTGAAACATGCTCCAAGCTGCTAACCGACTCAAACAGAACATCCACTGATGGGCGATGGCCATTGCGTGGGGCAGATTGTCCAAGACTGACAGCGAGGCTCGTTCCAATACTTTTCACCTCAAGATGCAATCCGCCAGGAGCGATATAGGCTGTTCCCTTTTGCAGCAGTTCTCCGTCCTCCGCTTCCTTTACTTTAATTTCACTTAAGGAATCAAGCCTATTGGCCAGGGACTTCGTAAAACCTGCAGGCATATGCTGTACCACAAGGATCGGTGAGCCAAAATCCTTTGGCAATGATGTCAACACTTGCTGTAGAGCTCTTGGGCCACCCGTCGAAGTGCCAATACAGACAATTTTTTTCGCATTGGCATCAAGTCTGTTTCCAGTAATAGACTGCTTTTCCGACGCTATTTTTTCAGAGGTGATGAATTTTTTCGTTTCCTTTGAAGATGAAAGGATATGATCTTGGTGATTATGCATTATTTTGCGCAGATTAGCTTTACTTGCTGAGAGAACCTTTTCAATCAGCTCCGTCTTGATTTTATGTAGATCGATTGAAATGGAGCCGGACGGTTTTGCTACAAAATCAACTGCACCAGCCTGTATTGCCTGAAGGGTCGTATCCGCACCTTCCTTCGTTGTGCTAGACAGCATGACGACAGGTATCGGCTGTTCCTTCATGAATACCTTCAAAACTTCCAATCCGTTCATGATCGGCATTTCGACGTCAAGAGTAATGACATCCGGACATAAGGTCCGCCATTTCTTTATTGCGTCCTCTCCATTTCGTGCAGTGCCAATAACCTCAATCTTGGAATGTTCAGATAGAAAGTCGCTAATCAGCTTTCTCATGAAAGCCGAATCATCTACGATGAGAACCTTAATTTTTGCCAATTCGACCACTACCTTTCGAAAAGGAATTGCTTTAATCTTGCTGTAAAACTTCTGTTATCTCTCTTTTCGGCATTGTAGCTCACTTTGTCCATATATTTTTCCAATATAGCGGCCATTCCCTTTGAAACTTGTGACCGTTCATTGAACATTACAAATGGTATTTGCCTTTTTACCGCCTCATGAACACTTTTGTCATCCGGAAGCATCCCTAGCTTAATAGTTGATCGGCCGAGAAACTTCTTTAAAACATCCTCCAGCCGGGAAAGGGTTTCATTTCCTTCCTTTACTGATCCAGCCCTGTTGACAACTAAATAAAATGGTAAAGTTGAATCAGCCATATGGATATATTTCATGGTCGCATAGGCATCCATAAGTGAAGTAGGTTCTGTTGTAGTAATTACAAAGATTTCATTCACTGATAGAAGGATTGACAGCGTTTCTTCATTCAACCCTGCTCCCATATCAAAAATAAGATAATCATATTTTTTCAGGACTTCTCCGAGGCTTGATGTGAAATAATCAACGGAATTATGATCCATTTTAATTAACTGGCTTAAGCC
>NZ_JBAVFI010000398.1:0-1974 GCF_049588175.1 Mesobacillus sp. | reverse complement strand
TCTGACCCCCAGCGCTCCAACGCGTTATTGCTTTAGTGTACGACTTTTTTAAGGTGTAACTACTATTTTAAGTTTGGGTTTGCTGCTTTGGACAGGAAGACGGAGTAGTTGGATCTGAGCATTTTTTCTGTTGGCTTGAATGTTCCGTCTGGGTAGCCTGTTGTGATTTTTGCTGCTGCCAGGTTGTAGATTTGCTGGTAGCCGGCCATTCCTGCTGGTACGTCGGTGAAGCTGCCGGTTGGTGCTTCAGGGAGGCTGTATGCTTTTGATAGCATAATGGCCATTTCTGCACGGGTTACGAGATCGTTCGGACGGAAGGTTCCATCAGCGCGGCCGCTAATGATGCCGCGCTCGACCGCTGATTGGATATAACCAGATGCAAAGCTGCTGCTTGGCACATCGCTGAACTTGGTCGTTCTCTGCTTTCCATCCAATCCTAACGCTCTTCCCATCATCGCCACTGCTTCGGCACGAGTGACATCTTTAGATGGCTGCAGCCGGTTTGATGCGTCCCCTTTTAAGATGCCCGCAGAGTATAGGTACATCATATTTCGGCTGTACCAGGCTGTATTGGTCAGGTCAGGTATAGCAGGACTGCTTAGTGAGACCAATTCTTCATCTTTTTTATCAATGAGCATGGAATCATTCGCCCATGGATAGATCGTATACTTTATGTCGCCCCTTGTACCGTAGTCTTCAAAGGTTGCACTGGCAACGTTATTAGCAATCAATTTTCCATCACGGTAGATGGAGTAAGCCTGATATTTTTCCAATATCGGCTGCATATTTAATTTGAAGGAACCATTGCCGGTGCTTGCTAATGTGATTGGCGCTTGGGCGTTTTCAACAGGAACGGTGTCTGTCTGGATCAGTCCGTAACCGTATAAGCGATCCCTGCCGGCAATTCCAAGATCCTTCGCATTTTTTTGTAAAAGCGAACGGATTTGCTCATTCGTGTAGCTCGGGAATTTTTCCTTATAAAGAGCTGCCATCCCTGCTACAAACGGAGCCGCCATTGAAGTCCCGCTCATCGTCCCGTAGCCTGCAGCCGCCACACTTGTTGGAAGTGTAGAATAAATCATCTCGCCAGGTGCCGAAAGCTCAATTTCTGCGCCTGTTGCTGATGTCGATGCTCTGCGATTGTCTGATTTTACAGAAGCCACGGCAATGACACTTGGGAATTTCCCTGGATACTCGACCGTTTCATCGCTTCCAGATAAGGTCCCATCATTACCCGCAGCCGCTACGACGATGATTCCATTGGCATTGGCCTTGTCTACCATTGCTTTGATACCCATGTCAGGGTACTCAGTGGTTAAGCTCATGTTGATAATATTAACGCCCTTGCGGATGGCCCAGTCGATCCCCGCCATAATCGTGGAAGTTGTGCCATCTCCATTTCCATCAAGCGCTTTTACCGCATAAATTTCCGCGTCCGGAGCAACACCGACAATGCCGATGTTGTTGTTTTTAGCAGCGATGATGCCGGCCACATGCGTTCCATGCCCATTTTCATCGAGATAGCCATGGTCGCAGGCATTCGGACTAATGGAATCATCGAGGGTACATGTTCCTTCCTTTACAGTCAGGTCCTGATGGTTTGAATCTACACCTGTGTCAATTATCGCGATTTTCACGCCTTTTCCTGATAAAGTGGAAGGCACCTTCGCAGGGATATTGATGTTAGTGTGAGCCCAAGGGGTGGTCTGCGAACTTTCCTCGAATTTATTTTCCGCATGAAAACTACTGACCAGGCCGAGTGCCCGCATGCCTTCCAGCTTTGATTGTTCCATTACTACTGTCGCTGCATTAACTGCCGAGTAGGACTGGATGATTTCACCGCCATTTTTCTCAATCAGTTCAGTGTTCAATGGATTTGTAAAAAATACTATGTAACGTTCTTGCTCAGCCTGCATTTCAACTGTCGAAGCAAAGGTTGGGGCAGCCGCCGAGGTCATCAATAATGAAGTCAGT
>NZ_JBAVFI010000397.1:0-6458 GCF_049588175.1 Mesobacillus sp. | reverse complement strand
ACCTTAATCAGATTGCAAAACAGTCTTCACTTTCGACTCATGAAGTACAGGAAATCATTAATGAATTTGTTGATAAAGGACAGATTGTATGAATAAACGGACAGCACAATCATTCGCACTAGGGATTCTGTTTTCTGCCATTTTCCTTTGGGCAGGAAGCAGTGTGATAGCTGATAAAGGTACGGAGCAGAAAGTAACTGTATCCAATGCAAAACAGCTACTCGAAACTAAAGGATACAAAGTAATGGACAACAATGAGTTTGCAAAACTCAACGAGAAAAAAACAGCAGCGAAAGAGGAAAAGACAAAAGCTGAAGCTCCTGCTGAAAAGACTAAAACCGAAGAGGTAAAAGAGGAAAAGAAGTTCACTCTTGTAATCGCTGGCGGCATGACTCCGGGGGATGTAGCAGTTATGCTGAAGAGCCAGGGAATCATCGACGACGAAGACAAATTCGAACGATTCCTGATTGATAAAGGCTACCATATGAAGGTACAAATCGGACGGTATGAATTAACCGGCGGCATGGATTATGACCAGATTGCAAAAGTTATTACGAAAAATAGATAATATCGTTATTGATAAACCCACTTTATGAGGGTTTCAGACTGTAGATAAACTCGATAAAAATCGAGCTTGTCTACAGTCTTTTGTCTGTCTATTAGATGGGCTTGTTGATTTCTAGATACTTCGCATTCCAATTTACTGTTCTTACAGGTAATAAAGTAGCTTTATTGATGTTCTCATTTTCCAGTTTTTTCTTTTCATGGGACCTATGAGGCTTCATTGGAAACCTATTTTTCCAGTCTGTTCATCCAGGTAACCAATGGGTATTATTGATAGACCCATTTAACGCGTCAGTATTCTTATCTACAAAAGAAAGGAGCAGGGAATTCCCTGCTCCTTTCTTTTACATTATTGGTTAAGATCATACCTTTTGCCTTTAACGAGGTAAAAAACATTTTCAGCAATGTTTGTAACGTGGTCTGCCGCTCTTTCTAGGTAACGGCTGATGAATGATAGCTGAGTGATTTGCGCCAGCTGCTCGGGTTTGCTTTGTGCAAGGGACAGTAAATCCTTAATTGTCTGGCCATATAGCTCATCAACCTGATCATCCATTTGAGCAACCTGTTTTGCCTTGCCTAGGTCCTCTTCATTGTATGCTTCAAGTGATAATGTCAGCATTTGCAGCGAAAGCTGATGCATCTGCTTAATATGTTCAATAGGTTTTACGAGCGGTTCATTTCCAATTCTGATTGTAGATTTTGCGATATTCACCGCAAAGTCTGCCATTCTTTCAATATCTGTAGCAATCTTGATGGCTACAATAAGCCTTCTTAAATCAACTGCTACCGGCTGCTGTTTTGCAATCAATAAAATCGCAAAATCATTGATTTCTTCTTCAAGAATATTTGCATCAGCATCATCTTCAAGGATTTTCAGAGCTAGTTCAATATCTTTATTCTCCAAAGCCTTAAGCGATTGTGTCAGTGCGTTTATCGCAAAATTTCCAAGTTCGAGCAATTTTGCATGCAATGTTTTAAGATCTTCATCAAATTTCCCTCTAACCACCATGTAATCCTCATCCTTCCAACTGAATTGTATGAAAAATCAACCGAAACGTCCAGTAATATAATCTTCCGTCCTCTTGTCGGAAGGAGTGGAGAAAATTTTATCCGTATCAGCAAATTCGATTACTTCCCCATTCAAGAAGAAAGCAGTCTTGTCAGATATACGAGCTGCCTGCTGCATATTATGAGTAACGATAATAATGCTGAAATCTTTTTTCAATTCTTGTACAAGCTCCTCAACCTTCAAGGTTGATATAGGATCTAGCGCTGAAGTAGGTTCGTCCATAAGGATTACATCTGGTTCGATCGCAAGAGCGCGGGCAATACAAATACGCTGCTGCTGCCCGCCAGAAAGGCCATATGCATTCGAGTTTAAGCGGTCCTTTACTTCATCCCAGATGGCTGCACCTCTTAGGCTTTTTTCTACAATTTCATCGAGGATTTTCTTATCACGGATTCCATGGATTTTTGGACCATATGCAATATTTTCATAAATGGATTTTGGAAACGGATTAGGTTTTTGAAATACCATTCCTACGCTCGTTCTTAAATCTTCGACCTGGAAGGATTTATCAAGAATATTTCGTCCCCTGTATAAAATTTCACCAGAAATCTTTACTGTTGGCACCAATTCAACCATACGGTTCAACGTCTTAATATAGGTTGATTTACCACAGCCAGACGGCCCGATAATTGCTGTAACTTCATTTTCATTGATCGCCAAATTAATATTTTTCAAAGCATGGCCTTCACCATACCAAAGGTTAAGGTCTTTAGTATCATATACAACCTTTTTATTATCCATATTTCCCGCGTTCTGTTTTTCTGCTTTTAAATTTGCTGTTGTCTTATCTGTAGCTAGTGACATATGTTAACCCTCCCAGACTAATATCTTTTTTGGAATTTATTACGAATCAAAATGGCAATTGAGTTCATTACGAACAAAACTAACAATAAAATAACGATTGTTGCAGCTGCAAGATTTGCATATTCAGCTACAAGTGCCGAGTCAACTGTCCAATAATAAATCTGAACTGGCAAAATCGTAAATTTATCAAAGATTGTGTCTGGAACAGGAATTAACAGTGCGGGTATTCCGATTACAACTAGTGGTGCCGTCTCACCGATCGCACGTGATAATGCAAGAATGACACCAGTGAGAATTCCGGGAATGGCTGCAGGCAGGACAACATTTTTAATGGTCTGCCATTTTGTTGCACCCATTCCATATGAGGCTTCCCTTAAAAATTGCGGAACTGCTCGAATGGCCTCCTGGCTCGCTACAACTACTACTGGAAGTACTAGTAAGGCCATTGTTAAACCGCCTGCAAGAACTACAGAACCTAAATCAAGTGTCCTGGCGAATACGGTTAATCCGAGGATACCAAAAACGACAGAAGGAACACCAGCAAGATTCGAGATATTTGTCTTGATAAAAGAAGAGATACGGCCCTTTGCTGCATACTCTTCTAAATAAATTGCTGTTCCAATACCTAGTATCATGGTTACTGGGGCTACAACTAGCATCAGCCAGAAGGTACCCATTATTGCTCCCCAGATACCGGCTCTCTCAGGATCTGTGGATAGTCTATTAGTCAGGAAATCCACGTTGATCCATGGCAAGCCATCCGACAATACACGGTAAATTAATACAACCAACACGACAAGGCCGAATAATGTGGCCATGAAGAAAAGTGCTTTTGCCAGGTTATTGGCTAATAAACGTGAACCCATTTTTTTATGGACTTGTTTTGCATCTACGTATTTCATATTAATATTCCTCCCTGAACCTGCGAGAGATATATTGAGCGACTAGGTTCATGATCAGCGTGAAGACAAACAAGGTCATTGCGACAGCATAAAGGCTGTAATATAATGTTGTTCCCGCAGCCGCTTCTCCTCCGGTTACTTCTACGATATAGGCAGTCATGGTCTGCATCGATTGGGTGACATCGAAGGTGAAGTTTTTTGAACTTCCGCTTGCAATTGCTACAATCATCGTCTCTCCTATAGCTCTGGAAATTCCGAGCACGAATGAAGCAATAATACCTGAAATTGCTGCAGGTATTACAACCTTCCAGGTTACTTCAAGCTTTGTTGCACCTAAAGCCAAAGCACCCTCTCTCATTGCGTTTGGCACAGCGCTCATTGCATCTTCTGATAATGAAGCAACCATCGGGATGATCATAATTCCCATTACAATACCCGGGCTCAGAATGTTGGTAGGTTCAAGGCCTGGAATAAACGATCTTAAAAGAGGTGTAACAAAAGTGAAAGCAAAAAAACCATAAACGATAGTAGGAATACCAGCTAAAATTTCAAGAATCGGTTTTAATACTCTCCTTAATTTTTCAGAAGCATATTCACTTAAGAAAATGGCTGTCATAAGTCCTACCGGAATCGCAACCATCATTGCAATGACAGTTGAAATAAGTGTTCCAGTCAACAATGGCAATACACCGAAGACAGCATGATCACCCAATGGCTTTAATTTAGTGCCTGTAAAGAAATCTATAAAAGGAACGTCTTTGAAAAAGGCGATTGTTTCCGTTAATAAAGTAAGTACAATTCCAATTGTCGTAAAAACAGAGATTGCTGCAATACCAAATAAAATCTTAGGAATAAATTTTTCAGTATAATTGGTGACACTTCGAGTCTTTTTCTTCTCTTGTATCATATCACGGACATTCAGTTTGTTACCGCTATCGTGAACTACGCTTTTCGCCAAGTGTAAAACCCCTTTCATCCTTCTCATCCAAGGAAGAACTCTTTTCCTTCTAGTACCCCAGGGAAAACAAATTAATTATTTTTTTAACACACGCAAGAAGATGAGAAGGTTAGACCTCTCATCCTCTTAGTAAAAAGGTTTAAGAATTTACTTCTTTAATCCATTTAAAGTATCAAGAGAAGCCTTGATATCCTCGTCAGATAAAGGAGCGAATCCAGTTTCTGCTGAAACATCCTTTGCATGCTCCATTGTATAGATCGCATAATCAAGTACTTGTGGCTTATTTTTAGCCTGATTCACGTTCAAGTATGTGAATACTGGACGAGTGAATGGTGCGTAATCGCCATCTTCTTTGATTGTATCTAATGAAGGCTCAACAGGACCCTTACCAAAGTCAACTTTTACAGCAGAAAGCTTATCTTTATTGCTGTCATAGTAACCGTAACCGAAGAAACCAATTGCGTTTTTATCTTTTGAAACAAGATCCACTAAAGTTGAGTAATCTTGCTGTAAATTGATGTTTCCAGGAAGTTCTTGCTCTCCTAAAATGTTTTCAAACATGAACTCATATGTTCCGTGGTTTTCATTCGGACCATATGTTTTGATTTCTTCATTTGGGAAATCAGCACGAACATCTGACCATTTCTTCTTTCCGGCACTTGCAAGGAAAATATCTTTAACTTCTTGTTCTGTAAGTTCAGTAGCCCAATCATTGTCTTTATTGATTACGATCGTAATACCGTCTAGTGCAACCTTCATTTCCTGAACTTCAATGCCAAGCTTTTCTGCTTCGGCTTTTTCTTCATCTTTTATTTGTCGGGATGCATCATTAAAGTCTGTACCGTCTTTAACAAGGAATTTCTTAAAGCCAGCTGATGTTCCGGAGCGGCTAACTTCAACAGAGACATTTTCTTGTTCTCCCATATAATCTTCAGCCATCCGTGCCATAAAAGGATAAACAGTACCAGAACCATCAATGACAACACTGCCTTCTAGTTCTTCACCATTTTTACCTTCGTTATCTCCACCACCGCAAGCTGCAGCGAATGCCATGACAGCTGCCAGCATTAAAAACAGGCTCATTTTTTTAAGACTCTTCATTCCTTAATTCCCCCTACGAGATATGGTTGTTTTGTCCTACAGACTAAGAATAAAGCTTTTCTTTTAACGTTGTTTTAACTGAATGTAAAGGTTTTGTAAATTTAGCTAATTGATGTGAGGGCTTGTCGATAAGCCGGGATAAATTCAGGTTTGCCCGCTTGCGGTTAGTATACCCACCGCAATAAAAAAAAAACTGCCCCTAATGGGACAGTTTTAGTATCTTATTGTTCGATCTCCGCTTCAATTTCTTCCAGCAGTTCAGCGCCTTCTTCTTTCTTCTCTACTTCCTGGTTTGGCTGCTCGGGATTCATATTTCCTTCCATCCGCTTCTTTTTAAGCTCGAAATACGTATCAAGCACCCTGCGCCCAATATCATTGTTCGCATGGTGTCCCTGGCTTCCTTCGTATGCCCATGGAACCATTACGGCCAAGGCAATTTCGGGATTCTCATTAGGTGCATATGCAACAAGGCTCAAGTTCATTACCTCAGGTGGAAGCTGGCCTTCAGGAAACTTCACTGGTCCATCATAGGCAGCCTGGGCAGTACCGGTTTTACCTGCTGGCTTATATTCCGCGGTATAGAAGGAACCATATGCCGTTCCACCTTTTTCCTGCATAACTCTCCTGAATCCTTCCTGTACTCTGTCAAACCATTCTGGTTTGGCATCGACTTTATTCAGAATCACCGGTTCAATTTCTTCCAACACAGGACCAACTTCATTATTCTTCATAACCGGTTCGCGAATTTCTTTCACAATTCTCGGCTGCAGACGATTTCCGCCATTAGCAATGGTTGAAACATATTGCGCAAGCTGAATCGTTGTGTAGGTGTCATACTGGCCGATTGCAAAGTCAAGTAATAGACCAGGCCTTCGTTCCATTCCTTTAAAACCAATCATTTCATTTGGCAAATCAATGCCAGTTCTCGCTCCAAGGCCAAATTGGCTGAAATAATTCCTCATTGTATCGAAAGCTTCAGGTTCCAGATACAACGGCTGATCATAATTGTAGATCCCTTTACCGATATTAATTGCTGTCCTGAACATGTATACGTTAGAGG
>NZ_JBAVFI010000396.1:0-2080 GCF_049588175.1 Mesobacillus sp. | reverse complement strand
GTAGTACGAGGGCGATTGAGATCATCTGTGCCATCCTTAGTGTATCTGTCAGCATTAGGCTGTCTGTCCGCATTCCTTCGACAAAGAAACGGCCGATCGAATACCAGATAACATAGCTGAGGAAGATTTCTCCGCGGCCAAGATTGACTCTGCGCAATGACATCAGCAGAATAAAGCCGAGGATGTTCCAGATGGATTCATATAAAAATGTCGGATGATAATAGGTTCCGTTAATGTACATTTGGTTGATGATGAATTCTGGAAGGTGCAGGTTTTCCAGGAATGCCCTGCTCACTTCCCCGCCATGGGCTTCCTGGTTCATGAAATTTCCCCAGCGGCCGATTGCCTGGCCAAGGATCAAGCTTGGTGCTGCAATATCGGCAAGCTTCCAGAAGGATACTCCTCTGGATTTTGTGAAAAAGTAGGTGGTAGCGACCGCACCGATCAAGGCTCCATGGATGGCGATCCCGCCATTCCAGATCTTCGGAATCTCTGCTGGATACTGGCTGTAGTACTCCCATTCGAAAATTACATAGTAAAGTCTTGCTGAGATAATCGCGATTGGAATCGCCCATAGCATCAAATCCGCAAAAATATCCTTCGGTAAGCCGCGCTTTTCCCCTTCGCGCATCGCAAGCCACAACGCAATCGCAATCCCCGTCCCAATGATCACACCATACCAATGCACCTGGATCGGACCAAGCGAAAAAGCAATCGGATCAATCGGCTGAATATTCTTCTCCATATCATTTCCCCTTTTTCTCTATAAAAGTATTCGCACTTTAGCACGTTAAACCGCCGGGGGTCAGACCCCCACCGCTTTAACGCTTTGCTGTGCCGGGGGTCTGACCCCCAGTGCGGTAATGCGTTAAACTGTTTTAGTTTTCGTCTTGATCGCCGTCTTCGATGACGTCGGATAGTCTGTTGGTGAATTGTTCTGCTGCGTTGACGCCCATTCTCTTCAGCCTGAAGTTCATTGCTGCTACTTCAATGATGACGGCAAGGTTTCGGCCTGGTCGGACTGGTATGGTCAGTTTGGTTACGTCTGTGTCGATTATTTTCATCGTTTCTTCGTCTAGCCCAAGTCTGTCGTATGACTTCTTTTGGTCCCAGATTTCCAGGTTGATAATGAGGGTAATCCGTTTGTGGCTTCGCACAGCCCCTGCCCCAAACAGAGTCATCACGTTGAGAATACCCAGTCCGCGAATCTCAAGGAGATGCTCAATCAATTCCGGTGAGTTCCCGATAAGGTTTCCGATGTCCTCCTGGCGGATCTCGACACAATCATCCGCAACAAGACGATGGCCTCTTTTAACCAGCTCAAGCGCTGTTTCACTTTTACCGACGCCGCTCTTTCCTGTAATCAGGACGCCAATGCCATAAATATCGACAAGCACGCCATGTACGGCTGTTGTCGGTGCCAGCTTACTCTCAAGATAGTTTGTCAGATGGCTGGAAACCCTAGTTGTTTTTTGCTTCGTTCTCATAACGGGCACCGATTCGCGCTCGGCCGCTTCAATCAATTCTGGCGGCACTTCCATGTCTCGTGTAACAATAATACCCGGTGTTATATCCGTACACAGCTTTTCCATCCGGAAAGCTTTGTCCCGAGGGTCCAATTTTTCAAAGAACGTCAACTCTGTTTTTCCGAGCAGCTGAAGGCGCTCTGCTGGGTAATATTCGAAATATCCAGCGATCTCCAGTCCCGGCCTTGAAATATCAGTCGTCGTAATCGGTCGGTTGATGCCGTCCTCTCCACTAACCAGTTCCATATCAAACTTTTTTATAATGTCTTTAGTACGGACTTTTGACAAAGAAGTTCCTCCTTATATAGAACGTTTAATTGCTAGTAAAATTCCCACATGATAACAATACTTTTTATTTTAGCACTTTTTCACTAATAACCAAATATAAGGTCGCAAAAATCAGAATCTGGTGTTTTCATATTTTTAAGCTCTTTAAACAAGGCTGTTGATTTTCATTCCAGGCGCTTCGCTTTCCGCGGAAGAATTATGAAAAAGCCCAACTGCCGGCTTTTCATAAGCAAATTCTTCTAGGGGCTGGCGCTGAGCCTCCTCGT
>NZ_JBAVFI010000395.1:0-3477 GCF_049588175.1 Mesobacillus sp. | reverse complement strand
TGCCAATCGAAGAGATTGTCAAGCTCAGGAATAATGGCCTTACATTCGCCGAGATTGCTGCAACATTAAGAGGCTTTGGGTTCAACGTTTCAAAAGCAACAGTTAATCGCAGGTATCTAGAATACATAGAGTCAATGGATAAGGAATCTCCTTCCTTGTAAAAATCGCTTGTTTCTAGTAACATGACTGTTGACGTAACTTTTTTACAAAGGAGCTTTACCAATGCTATCTAGTGATAAAATTGCCAGAATTAATGAATTGGCACGAAAAGCAAAAGCATCAAATTTGACTGAGGATGAGGCAAAGGAACAAACGAAACTTCGTGCAGAATATCTGCAATCCTTCCGTTCATCCATGCTTAATACATTAAAAGGTGTAACCATTGTAGATCCAGTTGGAAATGATGTTACTCCTGGTAAGCTAAAAGAACTTCAAAACAAAAATAAGCTTCATTAATAGAGGTCATTCAAAAGGATACATATTGTTTGTATCCTTTTTCTGTTTCTAAAGTTAGTGGATCCAACGTTATTTAAACTGTGTAACTCCGTGGGTTCAGTTACATAACTTTAAGGTATTTGTGTCAAAATAAATAACTATACGGCCTTTTCTGTCTCCTTCAGGCACAATTTGTTGTATAATAATTATTCTCGCTATAATATTAAGATTGTAGCCAGTACTTATAGAAAGGATGTATTTAATGTTTAATAAAATTGATATGCTTTCAATTGACTCCATTCGTACTTTATCGATTGACGCAATTGAAAAGGCGAATTCCGGACACCCTGGCATGCCAATGGGAGCAGCTCCGATGGCATACACGCTTTGGTCCCGTTACATGAACATCAACCCTAAAAATCCTGAATGGTTTAACCGTGACCGTTTTGTATTATCTGCAGGTCACGGATCAATGTTGTTATACAGCTTGTTGCACCTTGCAGGTTATGACCTTTCAATGGATGACATTAAGCAATTCCGCCAGTGGGGCAGCAAAACTCCAGGCCACCCTGAATTTGGCCACACAGCAGGAGTCGATGCAACTACAGGTCCACTAGGACAAGGGGTTGCTATGGCAGTAGGTATGGCTATGGCTGAACGCCACCTTGCAGCTGTTTACAATAAGGACAACTATAACATCGTT
This sequence comes from Mesobacillus sp., assembly GCF_049588175.1. GTDB lineage: Bacteria > Bacillota > Bacilli > Bacillales > Cytobacillaceae > Mesobacillus. The sequence continues at coordinate 2,339 of NZ_JBAVFI010000395.1, read as the reverse complement.
GACCACTATACATATAGCATTTGCGGCGATGGTGACTTAATGGAAGGTGTATCAGCAGAGGCAGCTTCTCTTGCAGCTCACCTCCAATTAGGCAGATTGGTCGTTATGTATGATTCGAACGACATTTCATTGGACGGCGAGTTAAATAAATCATTCTCTGAAAGTGTCGCTGACCGTTTCAAGGCATATGGATGGCAGTATATTCGTGTAGAAGATGGCAACAACCTTGAAGAAATCGCTAAAGCACTGGAAGAAGCAAAGACAGATGAGAATCGTCCTACTTTAATTGAAGTTAAAACAGTGATTGGTTATGGTTCACCTAACCTATCTGGTAAATCTGATGTTCACGGTGCTCCTCTTGGCGCTGACGAACTTAAGCTTACTAAAGAAGCATACAAATGGACTTTCGAAGAAGACTTCCATGTCCCTAGCGAAGTATATGATCACTTTAAACAGCAGATCGCTGATAAGGGTGAACAAACTGAGCAGGCATGGAATGAACTTTTCGCTAAATATAAGAGCGAGTATCCTGAACTTGGTGCACAGCTAGAAAAAGCAATGAATGCTGAGCTTGTAGAAGGATGGGATAAGAACATTCCGGTATATGAAGACGGCAAGAGTCTTGCTAGTCGCGCATCTTCAGGTGAAGCTCTTAACGGCATCGCAAAAAACTTGCCTTATCTAGTTGGAGGATCTGCTGACCTTGCTGGATCCAACAAGACGATGATCAAAGGAACAGGCGATTTCTTCCCAGGTTCATTTGAAGGCCGCAATATCTGGTTCGGAGTGCGTGAATTCGCTATGGGAGCAGCAATGAACGGAATGGCTCTTCACGGCGGTTTAAAAGTATTCGGCGGAACATTTTTCGTTTTCTCCGATTACCTTAAGCCTGCAATTAGACTTGCTGCATTAATGGGATTGCCTGTGACATATGTATTCACTCATGACAGCATTGCAGTAGGAGAAGACGGACCAACACATGAACCAGTTGAACAACTTGCTGGTCTTCGCGCAATTCCAAACCTGTCAGTAATCCGTCCAGCAGATGGGAATGAAACAGCAGCGGCTTGGAAATTAGCTGTTGAATCAACAAAGACGCCAACTGCGCTTGTGTTGACTCGCCAAAACCTTCCTACCATTAAGGATACTGATAAGAATGCTTATGAAGGAGTATCTAAAGGTGCATACGTAATTTCACCTGCAGGAAAAGAAACAGCAGATGCAATGCTCCTTGCAGCTGGTTCTGAAGTAGGCCTTGCAGTACAGGCTCAAGAAGCCCTTGCTTCTGAAGGCATCAATGTCTCAGTAGTCAGCATGCCTTCATGGGATCGTTTCGAGCAGCAATCTAAGGAATATAAAGAAAGTGTTATTCCTAAGTCAGTTAAGAAACGCCTTGGAATTGAAATGGGCTCTTCTCTAGGCTGGCACCGCTATGTTGGCGATGAAGGTGAAGTTATTGCGATTGACACATTTGGAGCCTCAGCACCAGGTGAAAAAATCATGGAAGAATACGGTTTCTCCGTGAACAATGTAGTAGCTCGTGTGAAAGCATTATTAGAACAACACTAAAACATCATTCGAAAATGAAAAAAGAGTATGAAGCCGACCAGGTTTTATACTCTTTTTTTATTTGCGCACTTAATATGAATGTTAAAAGTTATGATAAAATGTAAAAGGGATATTCAGGAAAATGCTTCATGAATATGGCGAAATGTAAATTTATTACTTTATACAAAACTCCATAAAACTATAATCTTTAAGCTCGCCATTGGGCGAGCTTTCTTAATGAACATAAAATAATTTATTTCAGGTGCATCTTTTTTCCAGTTAAGGTCGCCTAAAATGTAGAAGCAAACAAGGAGGTGCTGCAGATGGACCACATAGAACTGATGCAAAGAATTAGAGAAGGTGAGGATTCAGCATTTGCTGAACTGATCAATCCCCTGATCGAAAAGGGATATAGAACAAGCTATAGCATTCTCAAATCAAAGGAACAGGCAGAAGAGGTTGTCCAAAATGCAATGATTGAAGCGTACCGTAACATCATGAGCGGAAAGGGAATTACCTATTTTAGCACATGGTTCTATAAACTAGTCTCGCATCGATCCATCGATGTTCTGAGAAAGAATGGAAGATTGAAAGAAACAGTGATCGAAATGGATTACATGCGAGATAAAAAGGGAGTCCTGGACAGCGTCATAAAAGAAGAGACGGAGCTGGAAATTAAAAAAGGCATTACATCGCTTGAAAACCAAGACTACCGGAACGTACTGCTGCTTTATTATTATCAAGAGCTCACCATTCAAGAGGTTTCTGAGATGCTGGGGCTGAAAGCTTCA
>NZ_JBAVFI010000394.1:0-9543 GCF_049588175.1 Mesobacillus sp. | reverse complement strand
GACCAAAATGGGTATCGCATTCTGCAGCTGTCAAAAGGCCAGGAAGAACTGTGGCTGGAGAAAACAGAAGTCAAGCAAGCTCAAGTCATTCGCTTGCTTCATTATAATATTGATTGGAGCAACTGGCTTCAAAGAGATATAGAACTGGTATTTAAAGGTGATCATGTAGATTACGATATAGAAACCATAAAGAAAAACGCCATTTCAACAGCATTGAACAGAGCTAAGGCTGAACAATCAGTATTTAATTATGGCAAACCATTCTTCACATATCTTTTTATTGCCATCCAAATAATCGTGTTTCTTGTCATGGAATTCGCAGGGGGCAGTACAAATTCATCCACATTGATAAAATTTGGAGCTAAATTTAATCCTCTTATTCTTGCAGGCGAATGGTGGCGTTTTTTCACACCTATTTTCATCCATATAGGACTCCTTCATTTGTTGATGAATACTCTGGCACTGTACTATTTAGGAACGATGGTGGAGCGGCTTTATGGGAACTTCCGTTTCTTCATGATCTATCTAGCTGCAGGATTTACCGGAGTGCTCGCGAGTTTTATTTATAGCCCAAATTTATCAGCTGGAGCAAGTGGAGCGATATTTGGCTGTTTTGGAGCCTTGTTGTATTTCGGCATAAGTAATCCGAGATTGTTTTGGAGGACACTGGGACTTAATATTCTTGTAGTGCTTGGCATCAATCTTGCATTTGGATTTACGATTCCTGGCATAGATAATGCAGGACATATCGGCGGGCTGATTGGCGGCTTTGCAGCGGCGGGTATTTTACATTTGCCAAAGAAAAAGCGCCCATTGCTGCAAGTAGGGTTCCTGGCAGCTTCAAGCGCATTGATTATTCTGACACTGCAATATGGTTTCAGCGGAAAAGCTGAAATTGTTGATGAACGCTCTGTCCTGGTGCTTGCCCAACAGCATATTAAGGCGGGTGAGTACGGTAAAGCATATCATGTGCTGTCCACATATTCAAAAGAAGAAAATCCATCTGCAGAGACATATTTTCTGCTCTCATATACTGAGATTAAGCAAGGCCGCCTGGAGGAAGCAAAAGGCCATTTGCTGCAAGTGGTGGAAATGGAGCCCGAGTTCCATGAAGCTTTCTATAATTTGGCTCTAATATATTTTGATGAAAAAAATTACAAAGAGGCTGAAAAATATGTTAAGAAGGCAGTGGAACTGAAACCGGACCAGGAAGAGTATAAGAAAACATTGAGCCAAATTAAGGATTTACTTAAAGCAGCTGCTTCAGAATAATGCTTTCACCATCTTTTGTTTGAGTTACTGCCAGTAAATGGCTTTTATCCTTTGAAATTAAAATGAGCGGCATGGTACTGTCTATAGAGTCGACTACAGTACCGTCGCTTTTTTTTATGCCAAGGTAGTAATTTTTATATAATCCTTCCCACAGCCTTCCGAGTATATTAGCTGTTTCCCTCTGTGAAAATCCACTTATTGGTTGATCCTCATATTTACGGATTTCATAAAGAGGGATGGCAATGTAGTTTGTGAGGTTAACCCCATAATTTTTTGCAGCCTTCTGAAGACTTTTATTCAGTCTGTTTTCCGTGCTTCGATCAAGGACTTGCTTCCATTCCCTCTCTTCCTTGCTATTAGGAACCCTGAAAGAACTGAGTGGGCTGAATTGTGAATCGATTACGTAAAGCCTATCTTCAGACATCCGTTGAGAGCTTGAAATTTTATCGCCGTTGCCATGCAGCTCTGAATAATGAAAAGTGATGGCATCATATCTTCCGCTTTCTCCTGTGGAAAGGATCTCTCCCTGTGACATGTCAGATGTATTCTGTTCCCATTTCCCGACCTTGCCCTTTAAAACACCATTGATAAATAATAGGCCTAAATCCTGTCGTAAATAGGCTTCCCGATCAAGTGCAGAATTTACTTTCCAATCTACTTGATGCTGATTGTTTTTTTTATCTTTTAGCAGCGTTAAAGTTGTGTTTGCAGTTTGATAGTGAACAGATTCATCTATTGGGAAGAAGGTGATCGTTTCCTGTGTGGGTTTGAATAGCTGCAGCTGGATTACGATAACGGAAGCTGCAATTGTCAATGCGCTAATTCCTAGAAATATAAAACTTTTCCTCATGCTCATCCCTCTCAACGTTCATATTAGTTTGTCGGTATAACCACTATATGACTCTTGTCCTGAAGACATGCATTAAGTATGTTTTAATGATACTTTGGCAAAGATGGTGAAGGAAAAGGCAGGAAAATAATGGTTTAGTGCTGTATGAAAGGTGTTTGAGAAGGGCTATGTCAGATAAAAAGAAGCATCTTGTACAAGAAAATCTAAAAGAGAATATTGAATTCCTGAGAGAAGAGCTCGGTATTGGCAAAAGCTTTGATGTTATTCAGCTTGATGTAGAGTATGCAGGCAGGGATATGGCGCTGTTCCTGGTTGATGGTTTTGTGAAGGATGACATCTTGCTCTATATCATGCAGTTGCTGGCCAAGCTGGAGCCAGGGACTTTAGAAGTAGACACCTTGAAGAAGCTGGTGAAAACGTATATACCATACGTAGAGGTTGAAACCACTGACGACTTGGATAAGGTAGCCGATATGGTCCTTGCAGGGCCGACAGCCTTGGCGATTGACGGGATCTCAGAGATGATTTTGATTGATGCCAGGACTTACCCTGTCAGGGGACCGGAGGAACCTGATACTGAGAGAGTTGTAAGGGGTTCAAGAGATGGTTTTGTCGAAACACTCGTATTTAATACTGCGCTTACCAGGAGAAGAATCCGTGACCGAACCTTAAGGATGGAATACATGCAGGCTGGCAGGCGTTCTAAGACTGATATTGTCGTTTGCTATATTGAAGATATCGCCGACCCCGAAATGGTTAAAAAGGTAAAGGATTCCATCAGCAAAATTGATACTGACGGTCTCCCAATGGCCGAAAAAACAATCGAAGAATTTATGGCTGGCCGTCATTGGAATCCGTTTCCGATGGTAAGATATACAGAAAGGCCAGATACTGCAGCCACACACTTATATGAAGGGCACGTCTGCATTATGGTTGATGGATCGCCAAGCGTGCTCATCACTCCTACAACTTACTGGCATCATTTGCAGCATGCCGAGGAATATCGAAATAAACCAATAGTGGGAGCCTATTTGCGACTAGTAAGGTTCATGGCAGTATGGTCATCCTTGTTTTTGCTGCCGCTGTGGTATTTATTCGCGGTAGAACCTGAACTGCTGCCGGATAAGCTTTCCTATATAGGCCCAAATGATCCAGGACAAATACCGCTTTTTTTACAATTTTTCATTATCGAAATCGGCATAGATGTCCTGAGGATGGCCGCAATACATACACCAACCTCACTGGCCACTGCACTGGGACTAGTCGCTGCATTGATGATTGGGCAGGTGGCGGTAGAGGTTGGCCTTCTGACCAATGAAGTCATCTTATATCTTGCTATAGCCGCAATTGGCACGTTCGCGACTCCAAGCTATGAAATGAGCCTTGCCAACAGGCTGGTAAGATTATTTTTGCTGATTTTAACAGCTGCATTCCAGCTATACGGGTTCTTGATAGGGATTGTCCTTTTCATCATCATGCTCGCAAGGATGAAGTCATTTGGCGTCCCGTATCTCTGGCCGTTCATACCGTTTAACCTGAGGGCGTTCCGGGATGTCTTAGTCCGTTCGCCAATCCCATTAAAAAATCGGCGTCCGCGAATATTGCATCCACAGGATCCGGATCGTTAATAATGTGAAACGATGAAAAGCAGCCTTCGCTGCTTTTTAGTTTTTTTTAGGATCATGGTTAGAAAATTAAACAAACACCCTTATAAGTACGATATGTTAACTCGATTTTATATACTTTAAAACAGTTTAATTAAAGAAATATAAAATCTCATAAAATCTTCTCCAGCACACTTGAGGAGGCTCCATGTATCCATTATACTTAAGTATTGTAGACATGCTCTTATATTCACAAACATTGAGGGGAATAAGTTGAAAACGATTTATGAAATCCAGCAATTCCTGAAAAAGTTCGGGACCATAATTTACATTGGCGACAGAGTTTCTGATTTAGAGCTTATGGAGTCAGAATTCAAGGAACTTTTTAATTCCCAACTGATCGAAACAAGTGTTTATCAGAATGCATTATTGCTGTTAAGACATGAGATACAGCTGGAAAAAGAAAAAACTGCAAATAAGAAAAGGTGACGCAAGATGGCTGAAAAATGGCTCATAGGTGTGGATTTAGGTGGAACAACGACTAAACTAGCGTTTATAAACTTATATGGAGAAGTTCTTCATAAATGGGAAATACCAACCGATGTTTCCAATGAAGGGAAAAATATCACCCTTCATATCGCAAAATCGATTGATCAGAAGCTGGGAGAATTAGGTCATTCCAAAAGTGAAGTTATTGGGATTGGCATGGGAGCACCTGGTCCGGTTGATCTTTCCTCAGGTGTAATTTTTGAGGCGGTAAACCTTGGCTGGAGAGAACCATATCCGTTAAAGGATTTACTTGAAGTAGAAACTTCATTGCCGGCTGTAATCGATAATGATGCTAATTGTGCGGCACTTGGTGAAATGTGGAAAGGTGCTGGCAATGGAGCAAAGGATCTCGTTTGTGTAACTTTAGGTACTGGAGTCGGCGGAGGCGTCATCACAAATGGGGATATTGTCCATGGAATAAGCGGGGCTGCAGGGGAAATCGGCCATATAACTTCTTTAGCTGAAGGTGGGGCGCCATGCAACTGCGGTAAAACGGGCTGCCTCGAAACAATTGCTTCTGCAACCGGTATTGTGAGGATTGCTAAAGAAATTCTAAATGCAGAACCTTCAAGCGGTGAGCTTGCTGGCGTTGTTAATGAAACAGGCCTGGTAACTGCAAAAGATGTATTCGATGCTGCGAGAAGGAATGATGGTATTGCCATTAAGGTAATCAACACAGTTGCATTGCACCTGGGAATCGCGCTTGCAAATATCGCTAATACACTTAATCCTGAAAAAATTGTCCTTGGCGGTGGGGTATCAAAAGCTGGAGATGTACTCCTGAATCCGGTAAAAGAACAATTCTTAAGAAATTCTTTCCCAAAAGTTGCTCAGTCAACTGAGATTAGTATAGCAACCTTAGGAAATGATGCTGGTGTGATTGGCGCAGCATGGCTTGTTAAGAATAAAATTCACCAGTCCTAAATCTTATGACAGGGAGTTTTCTCATCTATGAGAAAACTCCCTGTTTTCATTTGAGACAAAAGATTCAATTTTCGGAATTTGGACAGTGGTGAAACTTTTTGAGGTTTGAATCGTCTATAATGGTGGAAAATCACATTGATGGATTATACCTTTTGCCTTTTAAGTTGGGTTTGCTTTTTCGTAAAAAAAGTATTAAGATTATGTTTGATTCTTGAGACAGATATTTATTTATCCTAAAAATTCCCATGTCTGTTATTTAATAACAGGGAGGTAGTGAATGAATGAAAACACCTAAATGGTCAAAAGCATCCATTGTTGCAATCGCAACAATCCTGCTATGGCTGAAAACGTATATTGCCTATAAAACTAGTTTTGATATTAAAATTGAAAACTGGAGACAGGAAATCATCCTGTTCATAAATCCTTTAAGCTTCCTGATGTTCATCTTCGGAATCAGCCTGTTCATGAAGGAGAAGAACCAGAAGCGCTACGTACTGATTACAAGTTTCATAATATCCGCAGTCTTGTTCGCGAATGTTGTCTTTTATCGCTTCTTTAATGACTTCCTGACGATTCCAGTCTTATTCCAGACGAGCAACATGAGCGACTTGGGAAGCAGTGTCACCGAATTGATTAACTTCAGTGATTTATTATATTTTGCTGACTTTATCATTTTAGCCCTTCTTTTAAAAGTTAAACCGAAATTTATGGGATATCGGGAATATTCCAAAGTTGATCGCAGAGCATTCTTCCTCGTTGCGATAGCGATCGCTTTTTTCAATCTTGGAATGGCTGAAACAGAGCGTCCTCAGCTGCTTACAAGAACTTTTGACAGAGAAATGCTGGTAAAGAATATCGGAACATACAATTATCATCTTTATGATGCGTTTTTACAGTCTAAGTCATCTGCACAGCGTGCAATGGCTGATGGAAGTGAATTAGCTGATATCGACAATTATGTTCGAGCAAATTATTTGCCGCCTAATGATGAGATGTTTGGTGCAGCAAAAGGCAAGAACGTAATTCTTATTTCCATGGAATCAACACAGAACTTTGTGATTAACCAAACAGTAAATGGACAGGAAATCACTCCTTTCCTTAATGATTTCATTAAAGACAGTTATTACTTTGATAACTTCTATCACCAAACTGGCCAGGGTAAAACTTCAGACTCGGAGTTCCTGGTTGAGAATTCACTTTATCCTTTGAGCCGAGGCGCAGTTTTCTTTACTCACTCAGGGAATGAATTTACGGCTACACCGGAAATTCTAAACAAAAACGGATACTACACAGCTTCTTTACATGCTAATAATAAGAGTTTCTGGAACCGTGACATTATGTACCAATCATTAGGATATCAGCGTTTTTATTCGCTGCCTGATTACGAAGTAACTGAAGAGAATTCAGTAGGCTGGGGAATGAAGGACATTGACTTCCTTCAGCAATCTGTTCAGCATTTGAAGGAAATGCCAAAACCGTTCTACTCAAAATTCATTACATTGACGAACCACTTCCCATTTGAATTGAGTGAGGAAGATAAATTTATTCAGCCATATACGTCTGATGATAAAACAGTTAACAATTATTTCCCAACAGTTCGTTATCAGGATGAGGCTTTGAAGCTTTTTGTACAAAAATTAAAAGATGAAGGTCTTTATGAAGACTCTATTATCGTATTATATGGAGACCATTATGGCATTTCCGAAAATCATAATAAAGCTATGAGTGAATTCCTAGGCAAAGAAATTACGCCATTTGAAAGCACTCAGCTACAGAAAGTACCTTTGATTGTCCATATTCCGGGACAAGAAGGAAAGACTATATCCACAGTAGGAGGACAGATTGATATCAAGCCGACAATCTTGCACCTGCTTGGAATTGATACAAAGACTGACATTGATTTCGGTTCAGATCTTTTCTCTAAAGATCGCCTTGATTTTGCTGTACTTCGCGATGGCAGCTTTATCACGAAGGATCGTGTTTTCACACGTGAAACTTGCTATGATAAATCAACTGGTGAACCAACAGACAAAAACAGTTGTGAGCCGTATATGGAAAAAGCGAAGAATGAACTCGAATATTCCGATAAAATCATTTACGGTGACCTGTTAAGATTCTACGGCAAGCCGGCAGGCAGCAAAGAATCTTTCCCACAGAGTGAAGATTAAGATAGAATAAAAACCTGTGCCCTTGGGCGCAGGTTTTATTTGTGATTATGATTGTATTTTTCCATACTGGAGTGTATGTTATCTGTAACCGAATCGAAATTATAGATGTGCACGCCAAGTTGTTGTTCCAGGTGATCAGCAAAGTACACGAAAAGAGACTTAAATACAGATTTATTGAAATTGTATGTAACATTTGGGTGTTTTTAACGTACACATAGATACAATGTTTTAAAGGAAAAGGTGGTGTAGTGGTGAAAGGGGACAGAGAGAATACATATAAAACGCCTCTTGTGGTTTTCTTATTGATAATCCTGTTCACTTCTGCAATAAGTCTTTCTGGATGCTCTCAGAAAATGGAGGGTTCAATCCATGTCGGAGCCAAGCATGACCTGAATAGGCTTAAGGAAACACCTGGAACTTCTTTTTTAGGAGCTAGTATCATACCAATTCAGGGTGAGGATGAAGAGTTTTACAAGGCAGCAGGATGGCTCACGAATTTATCTATCCTTTATATTGCAAATAAGGGAGAGAGTTCTATTCTGTATTCCTATAATCTTGGTTCAGGAAAAGCGAATATGCTTTATAAGAGCGAGAATCCCATTATTGCGGCTGAGATAAGTCCTGATAAAAAGAAAATTTTAATTCAAGGTGCTGCCACAAATACTGGAATTTTGACGATCATCGATATCTCAGGCAAAGAAATCTTTTCGGCAGAGATTGAGTCGTATGAATTAAGTTTTGAATGGAATCCATTTAATATGGATTTGCTAATGGTATCTGCTTTTACAGAAGAGTGGGATTTTAGTACTTTTTTGTTGGACTTGAATAAGAAGCAACTAAAGGAGCTAGATCTCCCAGAGCCATTTGTTCGCTGGATTTCTGCTGAAGAACTTGTTTTCCAGGAGTGGGGGGAACAAAGTATGTCATTGCAGGCACCATTAAAGGTAGTGCCAGTAGATGATCTGAAAACTGAGCAGCTTTTTGAGGATTTGTACCAGTTTGATGCGATAGGAAAGTATCTTATCACAGTCAAGGTGGAAGAAAATGAAGATTCTGAGCTTGCACATTACACAATCTATGCCCCGGGACTAGAAACAGCAGCTAGCTTTAATGTACCGGTTCTAACATCTTTTTCTGGATGGCTCATTCCTTTTTATGATTTAATGAATGATGGGAAGGAAATCTTATATTTACGTGCGCTCCATAATGGTGAGGCGGATATTTATCAAGATGGCTTTGAGTTAGTCCGTTTAAACCTTGATACACAAAAAGAGGACCTTATTTTTTCTGGCCAGAATAATGAGCCTATTTCCTGCTCGCCTTCTGGCGAAATGTGCCTTACGGGATTTCAGTTCGATAAGGTATTAAACATTGAAACGAAGGAAATAATTGAGCTCGTCAAATAATTCAATAGGAGAGAAAACAGATGGCAATAGTAGATGTGACAGTTATTCCGATTGGTACACAGACACCTAGTGTAAGCTCATATGTAGCGGACATTCAAAAAATTCTTCAGGGATATGAAAAAGAAGGGAAAATACAATTCCAGCTCACTCCGATGAATACTTTGATAGAGGGCGAGCTGCCAGTATTGTTTGAGGTTATTCAAGCAATCCATGAGGCACCATTCAACGCGGGGATATTGAGGGTGGCGACCAATATTCGAATTGATGACCGACGGGATGTTAAGAGGAAGATGCACGAAAAAGTAGACCGGGTTAACGAGCTTTTGAAATAAGCGGTATTTGTATATGAAGCAAAACAAAAAAGACCACCTGAACGGTGGTCTTTTAATGCCTTCAATTAATGATGCGCAACTGGGAATCCGTGATTAAGGACTGTCATGACTGTGAACCAGCCAAGTACTAAGAATGTTCCTCCAGCGAATACAATTCCAAGAAGGTTTTTGTTTTTAAGCGCCGTAAATGTTCCATAGCCGGCAAGTAGCGTAACTAAAGCGAAAATAATCGCCAATCCCATGATAAAGCCCCCTTCATTAAATATTTGGCAGGCATTTAGCCTTTTTGTTGAAGTTTTAGGCGGCAGCCTGTTTATGTAATTACAAGCATACACTCGTTTTTTATTGTATATTTTTTTAAATCATTTGTCGAGGTCTAAAAATTCAACTTTAACTTTATATGCCCTTACTATACCCATAATCAGCTCTTTGTAGTGT